>JBBSUU010000187.1:0-6214 GCA_038234115.1 Mycobacteriales bacterium | reverse complement strand
CGACCCGCCTCGAAGCTCGCGCATCCGTCGGGCCGAGACCTCGGCCATGTTCTCGCCGCGGAGCAGCACCTCGCCCTCCTGGACGGCGCCGGCCGGCAGCAGTCCGATGACGGCTCGAGCGGTCATACTCTTGCCCGATCCGGATTCGCCCACCACCCCGAAGAACTCGCCCTCGCGGATGATGAAAGACACTCCGGTGACCGCATGGATATAACCGATCCGAACGCTCAGATCTCGGACCTCCAGCAGGACCGGGCTTTGGGGCTCGTCATTTTTTGCCAGTAAAACCACCTTGGCGGGGGCGAAGCGTTCGTTATCAGGCGAGCCAACCGCATCATCGTGTTTGCCTGTCATGCGCACCTCCATCCTTTGACCAACGCGGTCCGAAAGCGGTCTGGCACGGTCTGGTCCGTGTGTGATGTGACGACCATAGGTCGGCGATCGGCCAGCGTCAAGAGTTAAAAGTCCCCAAAATGTCTGGGACCCTTGGAACTTCAGGGGTAGAAGCCGCGTCACAAAGTGCTAATCTGCGGCATGGTCCGGATAGGTATGAGGAGGTGGCGCCGGTGTCCATAGAGAATGGTGACTGGCTGAGTACCCGCCATGAGTCCGTATTCGCCTACATCCAGAACGAGATCGCCGAGGGGAGCCTGGCCGCTGGTGTGAAGCTCCCCGGCGAACGGATCCTGGCCGGCGACCTGGGCCTGAGCCGGGAGACGGTTCGCTTGGGGCTGCGGATGGCCGAGCAGGCCGGTCTCATCGTTCGCATCCCGACCAGAGGAAGTTTCGTGGCGCCCCCGCGAGTGGATCAGGATCTCGGGCGGATGGAGACCTTCGAAAGCACCGTCCGACACCTGCATATGAGCCCGTCCTACCACACGGTGAGTGTCCAGCAGGTCTCGGCAGACAAAGAGCAGGGGGAAAGATTACGCGTTCCCCCCGGGGCCCCGCTGCTCTCCGTTGACGTCCTAGGCGTGGCGAGCGGACTACCCTTGGCCTACTACAGTTCTCTTCTTCCACCACATGTCGTCGATCAGTTGCCCGAGGGCGCCGAGTGGGGTGCCAGCGCGACGTATCAGGTTGCCGGCAGTGCGCTCGGTCTGACGGAACTGGATGTGGAGCAAGAGTTCGAGGCGATCTCCATTTCCAAAACAATGGCTCAGCGGCTGCGGGTCAGCGCAAAGTCATCAGGGTTCCGAGTCGTGAGTCTCTTCACCAACCACGGCACACCGATCGAGCTGCGCACCGCGTGGTATCCCGGGAGCCGATATCGTTTCAGAGCGTCCCGAAGCGTCGACCTTCTGTAAAGCAGCTGATTCCCATCTGGCTATCAGCCGGTCAGACCCATGGCCGTGAGGATGCTTCCCGGTTTTTCAAATCCGGTCACCAACTTTCCGGTCGCACCGTCGGGTGAAATGACCAGATGTGGAGTGCTGGGCGGGTTGGCTGCCGAGTTGCCGAGCGATGCAACGACGGCGGCGAGAACCTCTGGAGTGAGAACGGCATAACGCATGGCGGTAAAACCCGTTTGGTCGCGATATTCGATCAGGTCCGCAGCCTTCAGATCGGTCTCGACGGAGAGCGCCAGGAAGACGGCCTTGTCCCCGGCCGCAGCGGCCGCAGCGTTGGTGTCGGCGAGTTGCTTGCGGCAGTTGCTGCACCAGGTGGCGAAGAACTCGACCAAGACGGGTTTCCCCGCGAAGTCGGAGACGGTGAAGCTGGTGCCGTCCGTATCGGTGATTGCGGTGGTCTGCCAATTGGTGGGTATCGCTGTTGACGTCGGGCTGGCCGCGCACGAAACCAGGAACAGCAGCGCAGCGAGCCACAATCGGATTCTCATCGGCGGTTGCCGGCGCCGGTGAGCGGACCAGTGGAAGCCGTCACGGCTTTCATGTCGGGCACCTGCCCGGAGCATCCGACACTGCCGGCGATATCCGGGCCGCCCTCACCGGCGACGATTCGAGTCATGGTCATAAATGCATTGTCCCCCCCGACTCCCCCTGGAATCATCGACAGCCATGAACCCACTGGATGCGTTGCACGCGTGTCGGGTGCTCGGGCGGCAGGTTGGGTTACCGGTTGCCGACCTTCGGGTGATCTCCGACCGCGGCAATCTGATAGTTCGGTTCGGGCGCACCGAGGTGGCGGCGAGGGTGTGCGGCCTGACTGCGCTTACTCGACGTGACCCATTTGCGTGGTTGGAGCGTGAGGTTCAAGTCTGCCAATACGCCGCCGGCAAGGCCGGTCCGGTGGTGCACCCAGCCGCCGGCATCGATCCGGGTCCCCACACCGTCGAAGGTGTCCATCTATCACTGTGGCGCTATGTCCGAGCCGAGTCGAGAACGCCGACAGCACAAGATGTTGGGGTGGCGCTGGCCGGTTTGCACGAGTGCCTGCGTGACTATCCCGGCGACCTTGCCATCATGACGCCAGCCCGAGAACAGATCTCTGATGGCCTCAGCGCCCTGGACGGCGTGTGGTCGACTGCTGACCGCCGCGCCGTGAGCCGACTCCAGCTTCGCTACCTGGCGCAAACCGGCTGGGCGCCAAATGATTTCGTTTTGCATGGTGATGCGCATCCGGGAAATCTATTACCGGTGAACGGTCACTGGCGCTGGGTGGATTTGGAGGAAACCTGCCGTGGGCCTCTTTATTGGGACCTGGCTGTCCTGCACTGCAGTACGCGAGTGGACGGCCCGAGCGCAATTCGCGCCTATTGTGCCGTGACCGACCGGGAAATACCGAGTATGGCCGTTCTCAGACCGTTCATCCGGCTGCGGGAGATCGAGGCCGCAGTGTGGGCCGCCGGGATGTCGATGCAGCGTCCGGATCGGTACCGGGCGGCGGCCGCAGTTTTACTGGACCGGGCGCTGCGACAGAGCGAGAACGATTATTAGGGAGTTGATCTCGACTTCGCCGAGACCATGGTATGCGGAAGGTGCCGACCGAGGGTATCCCACCGGCTTTCGGTAATGTGTGTGCCGATGATGCAGTGTGCCGGTGGCTGCTGCGGTGGCGGGGCTCGCGGGGAGCGTGGTCCCGCACCTCGCCGGGTTGCAATCCAGTCGTAGGGTGGAGCGCATGACACATACTCGGCGTATCCCAGTGTTGGACCGCAGTGTTGGCGCAATTGGGCTGGGCTGCATGGGGATGAGTTCGGGCTACATTTCTCCGGAAAACATTGACATCGAGAACTCGGTGAAGGTCATCCATCGCAGCCTGGACCTGGGTGCGAACTTCCTGGACACCAGCGATGTCTACGGCGCCGGGCACAACGAAACCCTGGTCGGGAAAGCGATCTCGGGCCACCGGGATCAGGTGACGCTGGCGACGAAGGTTGGTCTTGTCACCGACACCCTGCCGTCAAACACCGCGCGGAGCCGCAATGGGAGTCCTGAGTACATCCGCAGTGCCGTCGAACAAAGCTTGAAACGGCTCGGTACCGACGTTATTGACCTTTATTACCTGCACCGGGTGGATCCTGAGGTCATGCTGGAGGAAACCTGGGCCGCTATGGCCGAGCTTGTCGTCGCCGGCAAAGTGCGCGCGCTCGGGTTGAGCGAGGTGACCATCGACGAAGCGCAACGGGCGCACGCCATTCACCCGGTGGCGGCAGTGCAGTCAGAGTTCTCGCTGTGGACCAGGGATCCGCAGGGAGCCGCAGACCTGGAGGGTCGCAATGCCGACGGGGCGGTGGTGGGCGACATGATCGGCTGGACCCGGGATCACGATGCCGTCTTCGTGCCGTTTTCGCCATTGGGGCGCGGTTTCCTGACCGGCGCCTTGGACGTGAAGACATTGGCGCAGAGTGACTTCAGGGCTGGTTTGCCACGCTTCTCCAGTGCTGCCGGTGATGCCAACCAGGGAATTGTCGACACAGTTCGCGCGGTTGCTGCGCGCCAGGGCGTACTACCTGGGCAGATTGCCTTGGCCTGGGTGCTGGCCCAGGGCGAGCACATCATTCCGATCCCGGGCACCACGAAGATCGCGAATTTGGAGTCGAATCTCGCCGCCGCTGAGATCGTCCTGACGGCAACGGATCTGATCGAGCTGAACGACTTGCCCGCTGCGGTTGGAACTCGGTACTAGCTACCGGAACCGGCCCGCTCGCAAGGTGAATTTCTGACTCCGTCGGATTGATCGTGTCGGTTGTGGGTACCAACTAGGTGGGTATAACCGTGTGCGTATTGAACACAGGGTCCAAGAAGAGAAAGAGAGCACCAGAGCTATGACAAGCATTCCCAACATTGCATTGAACAACGGTGTCGAGATTCCGCAGCTCGGCTTCGGCGTGTACCAGATCAAGCCGGAAGAGACTGTCGGGGCCGTGAAGACGGCGTTCGACCTGGGTTACCGGCACATTGATACGGCCCAGATGTACCGTAATGAAAAGGAAGTCGGCCAGGCGATCAAAGAGTCCGACCTTGATCCCGGCGAGCTGTTCATCACCAGCAAGTTGAACAACAACAAGCACGCCTACGATGACGCGCTGGCCGCTTTCGACAAGACGCTCGAAGATCTTCAACTTGAGAAAATCGATCTCTTTCTGATCCACTGGCCACTCCCGGCTGTCGGCAGCTTCGTGGAGACCTGGACTGCGATGGAGGAGATCTACCGCAGCGGCCGCGCCCGCTCCATCGGCGTGTCGAACTTCCAAGCAGCGCATATCGGTCGCCTGCTGTCCGAGACCACCATTCCGCCGGCCGTGAACCAGATCGAGGTGCATCCCTACCTGGTGCAGTCCGAACTGCGCGCCTACAACGACCAGCACGGCATCGCGACCGAGGCCTGGTCGCCGATCGCTCAAGGTTTGGTGCTGGATGACCCGACGATCGTCACGATCGCCGGCGAGCACGGTAAGACCCCTGCCCAAGTGGTCATTCGCTGGCATATCCAACTGGGCAGCATTGTGTTTCCGAAGTCCGTGACACCGGAGCGGGTCAAGGAAAATGCGGATATTTTTGACTTCGCCCTGGATGACACCCAGATGTCGATGATCTCCAGCCTCGACCGCGGCGAGCGGACAGGCCCGGACCCCGACACGTTCAATATGGTCCCGGCCTGACGGTCCGCTCACTGAGGCGTCCGGCCCGATACTGGTGGGATGACCTCGGCACCGGACTGGCAAGTCACTCGCACTGGGATCACCGCAACCGCCGCTCCCACCGAGAAGCTCGGT
This sequence comes from Mycobacteriales bacterium, assembly GCA_038234115.1. Lineage (GTDB taxonomy): Bacteria > Actinomycetota > Actinomycetes > Mycobacteriales > Nakamurellaceae > Nakamurella. The sequence continues at coordinate 1,035 of JBBSUU010000187.1, read as the reverse complement.
AGCGAAACTGTTCCCGGCGAGCACACTCGCCCGCGCGCCGCCGAACCCGACCCATCGGTCAGGTTCGGCGGCCGTGGTCTTTCTGCCGGTCATCATTTGCTCGAATCTTCAGGAAGTCGAGCCGGCAAGACCGTTGGCTTTACGCGCGACATCGTGATGGCGTCCGATTTGTTCAAGACGACCGCACGGCCTGCTGCTTAGAGTTCTGAGCATGACTCCTCGATTAAATCTTGCCGGCATCATTGTTTCCGACATGGCACGCTCGCTGGCCTTCTATCGCCGGCTCGGGCTCACGTTTCCGCCCGACGCGGACTCGTCGCCTCATGTCGAGGTGGAGATTGGCTCCGGCTTCAAACTCGCCTGGGACTCCGAAGAGGTGATCAAGTCCTTCGATGCGACCTGGGTAGCGCCGACCGGCGGTAAGCGGATCAGTTTTGCCTGCGAATGCGCCGACCCGGCCGAGGTAAACGCGGTGTATGCACAACTGGTTGCGGCCGGCTACGTCGGCGAGCTGGAACCGTGGGATGCGGTCTGGGGTCAGCGCTATGCCAGTGTGCTCGATCCGGACGGTAACGGGGTGGATCTCTACGCCGGGCTCTGAAACTACGCCGAGCTCACAAACTACGCCGAGCTCTCCAGCGGCGACCGCCTCCGGAGCAGCTCGCTGATCGGAACTCCACTGAAGCTTCTGGTTTCTCGGGACAGGTGCGCCTGGTCGGCAAATCCGGCTTGAAAAGCGGCCTGCGCCAGCGGAATTCCAGCGCGTGCCATTTCCAGTGCGCGGTTGAATCGTAGGATCCGGGCCAGCACTTTGGGCGCATAGCCGAACGCGGCCAGGCTGCGTCGATGGAGCTGGCGTTCGCTGATGTCAAGTTCGAGAGCGATGCCGGCTACCGTTGTGTCAGCGGCCAGGAGTTCGACAATCCGACGGATCGATGCGGGAGGAACTTGCGTCGCCCGGATGTGCTGCACTGTAAGGCTTTCCAGTGTTCGGGCGGGATCGGACGCACCGGCAAGTCGATCGAGCCAGGGGGT
>JBBSUU010000186.1:0-6238 GCA_038234115.1 Mycobacteriales bacterium | reverse complement strand
GATAGTGAACTTTCGGCGGCTCTGGCCGACCCCTCGACTCGGAACACTCCAGTTGGCGCAGCCGCGCAGCGGCAGGCCGAACAGCGTTTTCGCGCCCTGATGGACAAAGCGAAATCGGATCACCGGCGCGACGTCGATCACCTCGCGGTCGAGCTTCGTGATCTGGAACTGAAGCTGCCGGCCCCGATGCTGGATTGGTCGGCGACGGCCTGGCGAAGTTGGCGACCACCCATTGAGTCTCATTTGGCGATTCGAGCCGGTAGTTTGACGGTTCCGGAGGCCCCTGACCTGCCATTACCCTTGATGGTGGGAGTGCCGCTGGCTCGGCCGCTGTGGATAGACAGCGCGGGGGCGCTGCCTCAGCGGAATCCGGGGTCGGGCGATACGGTCGATTCGGCCGATGAGTTCTTCATCCCGGACACCCCGGCGGAACTGTTTGCCTCGGCGCCGAGCCGGGTGGATCCGCTGGCGATGGCTCGCGCCCTCATCACGCGGATCCTGGCCACCGCGCCGGCCGGTGGTATCAAACTGCTGATGGCCGACCTGGCCGGCCGGGGCTCCGCAGCACAGTCTTTGAAACCGTTGGGCGCGACGGGATGTCGAGCTTTTGACGCACCCGTTGCCACCACGCCGGAAGAGCTGGGCACGATGCTGGACGATTGCGTGAACTTCGTCGACCTCGGCCAGATGGCACTTCAAGGCGGGGTCACCGGTCCGGAATCCGGTCGTTTGTTGGTGATCACCAATTTCCCGTACGGGCTGGATGAGGCCCAGATCGGCAAACTTCGATTCCTCGTCGATGGTGGAGCCAGTGTCGGACTCGGTCTGATCCTGATTGGTGATCATGGCGAGGCGCAGGGGCGCGGCGCCATGGTGGCGTCCTTGTTCCGGAGCTTCATGCGGTTGCCGGTCGAGCCGGACAACCATCTCGGCGATGCCTGGACCGGGACCACCTGGACTTTCACTCCCGATGCGGGCCCGGCCGATCAGCAGATTCAGGCCGCTGTTCTCGCCCAGATCTCCGGCCAGGCCGGCTAACGAGTTGCGGTGGCCTCGGTGGTCGCCACGAGACGATCAAACATCTCGGTGATAACCGCCGGATCCGGCGTCGGCAGGCCGGCCACGGCGCCAAGATACAGACCCAGGCCAACCAGGCGAATGTTCTGCGCGGTGACCGCATCATGCACGCCGGCGAGTAGCGGGGCATCCCAGCGCCGGAAGATTTCGGTCAACTTCTGGCTGGTCGCCTCGCCGAGGCACTCCTGCGAGCGGACGGCTGCGATGAGGGCGGAAAAGTAGTCGGCTTCGAATTTGTTCTTGGGCAGCGAGTACTCCAGATAGGCCCGAGCCGGCCCGCGGTCAGCAGTGAGTCTGCCGGTCTCCTCGGCGACGCCATCAATCTCGAGGTCCAGCAGCCCGGCGTACAACGCCTCCTTGTTCGGAAAGTGGTAGAGCAGTCCGCCCTTGGAAACGCCGGCTTCGGCGGCGACCGATTCAAGCGTGACGGCGGACGCGCCACCGCGAGCGAGCACAGCCCGCAGCGCGGCCAATATTCGGTGGCGGGTATCAGTGGCCATGAGATACAGTGTACCGGCCGGACGGTATAAGGAAGACTGGTAGCCGGCCACCAGCAGTATGTGGTGGGAGATCACACGTGTTCGGCAAGTACGCCCTCATTCTTCGTTACCCCGGTGCGCTGCTCTTTTCGCTCACCGGACTGTTCGCGCGACTGCAAATGTCGATGGCCGGCATCGGCGCCACGTTGCTGATCGTTCACGAGCGGGGCTCGTTCTCGCTCGCCGCGATGATCACGGCCGCCTACGCGTTGGCTGCCGCGTTCATCGGCCCGCAACTCTCCCGGCTGGTGGACCGATACGGCCAGTTCCGGATCATCCCGATTCAACTGTTGTTCCACGTGCCCGCCATCCTCGGCGTCGTGATCGTGGCCTATGCCGACGGCCTGGAAGCCCTACTGTTCGGCCTGGCTTTCATCGCCGGCTCCACCCAACTGTCCGTCGGCGCGCTGATCCGGGCGCGCTGGTCGAAGATCTATACCGGAACCCCGCAGCTGCGCACCGCGTTTGCGATGGAGTCACTGGTCGACGAGATTGTTTTCATTGCCGGTCCGCCGCTGGCGACCATCCTTGCTCTGCAGGTGGCGCCGAGTGCGGCGCTGTTGGTCGCGACCGCCATCCTGACCGTAGGTTCGGTCATCCTGGTGCTGCAACGATCCACCCAACCGACCCCCAGCATCGGCACCGGCAATGAGGCTCCCAAGGGCAGCGCGCTTTTTCTGCCAGGGGTCGCATCGATCGCGGGTATCTTCGTTTTCCTCGGCGCTGTCTTCGGCTCGTACGAAATCACCACCATCGCGGTGGCCGCAGATGCGGGCGCGGCCGGATACACCGGCTTGATCCTGGCCGTCTATTCGGCCGGTTCGCTGTTCGGTGGGTTCTTCTTCGGCGCCAAAGACTTCCGGGCAGCCTTGCCCAAGCAGTTCTTCTTCGCTGTCTGCGGACTGGCAGTGGTGACCCTGCCGTTGGCCGCTATGGGGAACCTCTGGCTGCTTGGACTGGCCTCCTTCGTCGCCGGCTTCGCAGTGGCCCCGGTGCTGATCGCCGGAAGCTCCTTGATCGAGCACATCGTGCCATCGAATCGGTTGACCGAATCGATGACCTGGACCACGGGTGGTCTTTCGGTCGGGCTGGCCGGTGGCCTGCTGTTCGCCGGATGGATCGTGGACAACATGTCGTCCTCGCTGGCCTACCTGGTTACCTCCGGGGCTGCGCTGCTCGCATTTGTCGTCGCGTTGGCCGTTCGCCAGAAGATCTCCCAGGTCTACGAGCAATCACGGGTAGAACCCGAACTGACTGCGGAGAAATCGGCAGTTTAGTCTCGGCCGCCTGGATAGCCGGTGTCGATCAGCTCGTTTCGCTGGACTTCGCGGCCCGATCCTGAAGTCGGGTACGAATCTCATCCGGCGTGTAGGCCCGTCGCGCTCGTTCATTGCGGGCCACCACCACTCCGGTAGCAGCTACTCCGGCCGCGCCGGCCAGGCCCAGCCATTTCCACAGTCGCATCTGATTTACCTTAGTGTCATGCCCGCCATCCGACCCGCCGATCACCTGAGCCTGCAACGAGCCGTCGACCTGACCCGCACCGGAGATGTTTGGCTGTTCCGCGGATCGACCCCGGCCGATCGCGCAATCCAAACTGTGACCAATTCTCCGGTCAACCATGTTGGGATGGCCGTCGTCCTGGACGATATGCCGCCGCTGCTCTGGCACGCCGAGCTGGGGAAGTCGCTGGTGGACATGTGGACCGGTGAGTTGCAGCGGGGCGTGCAGCTGCACGATCTGGAACTCGCGGTCAATACCTGGAATCACAAGTACCACGCTCGGGCTTGGATGCGGCAGCTATCAGCACATGTGACCGCGGAAATGGAAGATTCGGTGCTGCAGACAATTGCCCGGCTGGACGGTAAACCGTTCCCGACCACTCGTGGTCTGGCCGCCGGTTGGCTTTCCGGTCGGATCCGTCATCACACGTCCACCGAGACCATCTACTGCGCCGAGTTGGTCGCTGCCACCTATCAGGCGATGGGACTGTTGGAGAGCAGCCGGCCGCAGAATTGGTATGACCCCGGCCGATTCTGGAGCGGCGACAAACTTGATCTGCAGCTCGGTGCTGTCTTGGGGGCGGAGATATCGGTCGGCCCGGGCCACTGAAATCCGAGGTAGCCGCTACCGCTGCCCGCAGCGGCACCCGCTACTTGAACGGCGTCCCGCGGCGCGGTATCCAGTACCCCATCAAACCGGCTGCCAGCAGACCGACCACGCCGAAGGAGACGATACCGACGGTCAGCGAGGCGACCGCAGTAATGCCGCCGAGCAGGAGCGGGCCGCTCCCATTGCCAACATCGGCGAACAGACGCCAGACACCCAGGAACCGGGATTGTTTGCCCGGTGGCGCAAGGTCGGCGCCGAGGGTCATTACCAGACCCGAGCTCATTCCGTTGCCCAGACCCATCAACACGCCAACGATGGTCAAGGTGGTGACCGAATGGGCGAGCGGGAGGACGGCCAGTGCAATGGCGACCACCGTCATCGACGGGATTGCTGCGGCTGAACGGCCAAATCGGTCCATCATCCGGCCGGCTGGATAGAACAGCAGCATGTCAGCGGCCCCGGAGATCCCGAAAATGATGACGATCGTCGCCGGGTTGAGCCCGAGATGCTCTCCCCAGAGCGGGATGACAACCTGCCGGGTGGCCCGGACGGCAGAGACCAGGAGAACCCCAAAACCTAGGGTGCGCAGGACACCGGATTGTTGGCGTGCAACTGTGAAGGAGTTGTCCGGCTTGTTGTCACCGGGCTTGGTTTCCTCCGCTACCCGGAGATCGTGGGTGCTGAACAGTACACCGACGGCGAGTAGACAGCACACCAGATGCACCGCGTAGGCGCCGGACAGCGTCGTCAGATGCACTACCAGACTGCCCAGGAACGGACCGGCGAACAGCCCGATGCGGTAGACGCCGCCCATGGTGGACATCGCCCTGGCCCGTAACCGGTAGGGCACCACCTGTGTGACATAGGCCTGCCGGGCCAGCAACCACACCGCGGTACCCATACCGGTGCAAAACATTGCGGCGGCGAAGACGAACAGGTTCGGGGCGAACATGCAGGCGGTCAACGCCAGGGAGGTGAGGATGGCGGCGCCCAGCATCGCGGTGCGATCGCCGAAGCGGGCGGCCAGGGCGCCGGCCGGGATGTCGGCAACGACCTGTCCGATGCCGGCGATTCCGACCACGAGCGCTGCCATCGCCGGGCTCGCTCCTAGTTGCCCGGCGGTGATGACGACGACGGGAGCGATAGCGCCTTGACCGATGGAAAACAGCGTTGGCGGGACAAAAGCAGCCGGCGCGATCGACCACAGGGTGATCTCGGGTTGCGCCCGTGGTGTGGAGGTAGCGGCCGGCTCAGTCATCGCCGTTCAGCATATCTTTAGCAAGGGTCACGATTTTCCGCGTCCGCGTCCGCATCAAGAGCAAGGGTGCCGGTGTGGCTCGACCGATATGGCCGAGGCAACACAGACACCCCTGATCGAGAACTCGGCGCCGAGAATTCAGGGTCGGGTCTGGGTCGCGGCGCGGTTATAGGCGGAGACGACGGCCTTCAAAGATGCGGTGGTGATGGAGGAATCGATGCCGACACCCCAAACCACCACTCCGTCGACAACACATTCGACGTAGGCCGCGGCGCGTGCGTCGCCGCCGGCGGAAAGGGCGTGTTCGACGTAATCCAGCACCCGTACGTCTACTTCGGCTTCGCCCAGGGCGTTGCAGAACGCGGCGAGTGGACCATTGCCGGTGCCGCGAACAACCTGCTCCTCACCACCGACGATGATGCGGGCCGCGACTTGATCGTGTCCCTCGTCGGCGTCCTCCGGTGTCTCGATCCGGGATCGGATCAGCGCCAGCGGAGTAGTGCGCTCCAGGTACTCGGCGGCGAAGTACTGCCACATCCCGGCCGGCGAGACCTCGCCACCCTCGGTGTCGGTGTAGCTCTGAACCACCCGGGAGAATTCGATCTGCAGGCGACGCGGCAGGTCCAGGCCATATTCACTCTTCATGATGTAGGCCACGCCGCCCTTGCCGGACTGCGAATTGACCCGAATGACGGCCTCATAAGATCGGCCGACATCATGCGGGTCGATCGGCAGGTAAGGCACCGCCCAGGTGAAGTCGGCGACCGGAACTCCGGCGTCGGCGGCGTCGCGGCCGAGGTGCTCGAAGCCCTTCTTGATGGCATCCTGGTGCGAACCGGAGAACGCGGTGTAGACCAGATCGCCGCCGTAGGGGTGCCGCTCCGGCACCTTAAGTTGGGTGGCGTATTCGGCGGTCCGGCGGATTTCATCGATATCGGAGAAGTCGATCTGTGGGTCGATGCCTTGGCTGAACAGATTCAGGCCGAGGGTGACCAGGCAGACGTTGCCGGTGCGCTCACCGTTACCGAACAGGCATCCTTCGATACGGTCGGCGCCGGCCATGTAACCCAGTTCCGAGGCAGCAACAGCAGTGCCGCGGTCGTTATGCGGGTGCAACGAGATCAGCAGCGATTCACGGCGTTCCAGGTTGCGATGCATCCACTCGATCGAGTCGGCGTACACATTCGGGGTGGCCATCTCCACCGTGGCCGGCAGGTTGACGATCATCGGTCGGTCCGGCGTTGGCTGCCAG
>JBBSUU010000185.1:0-6246 GCA_038234115.1 Mycobacteriales bacterium | reverse complement strand
GCTGGTGGGAGGATCGTCCAGAATCCCGTTGATCAGTGAGGCGGTGAGCGAGGCATTTCACGTGCCCATCGCGGCTGATGCCCATCCGAAGCACTCGGTCGCTCTTGGCGCGGCCTTGACCGCCTATCACCGGGCCCACGTCGCCGCGGCGCCGACCGAATCGATTGTGCCACCCGCTGATCCGGCTGAGCATCCCAGCGGAAGCGGCTCGCTTTCCCGCTGGTTCTTCGGCGGCCATTCCGGGACCCAGGGATCGCCCGCCGAAGGTGCCACCGAAGTGGTCCCGTCCGCCGGCCAGGTCCCCTTTGTCCCCACCCGGGGACCGGATGAGCCGACGATCGCTTTGCGTTCCGCCGGCGGCGCCACACCGCCGGGCGGGTCCGCGCCGCCGGCCGAGCCGGGCACCGGAGAAAGGGAACCCGAAAGGCCCCAGATTGCCGGCGAGCTGGCCACCAGGCCGCGGCGCCGGCGCAAGGTATCCGTCCCACTGGCGATCGGGATCGTGGCAGTCCTACTGATCGGCGGTACGGTGGCAATCATCACCACCACCTCTCAGAGCGACAGTAGTTCGGCAGGAACGGCTTCCACCAGTGCCGGTACTACCGCAGTGGCAACGAGCGCCGGCCGAACCTCCGATTCGGCCCTGTCGACCTCGCCGAGAGCCACTTCGATCCCGAGCCCGGAATCGGAAATCGGAACCGCCGGTGTGGTGGTCCCCGAGAGCGTGGTTCCGGTCACCGACGGCGGCGGCGGATATGTCATCTTCGAAACGCAGGCGGACGGTGCCACCACGCCGTCGCTGGCCACGATCAATTTGGATGGCACCGAACCGCAGTCGTTGATTGTCAGCACGGCGCCACAGGCCGACGGCCAACCGGAACTCTCGACAGTTCACAAACTGCTGGCCTATCTGCACCGACCGACCGGCAACGACGACTCCTGGGATCTGCGGGTCGCCTCCTCCGATGGAACGGGTGGTAAGAAGATCGCCGAGGGCGTCGGGCACTACTCGCGGCCGTCCTGGAGCCCGGATGAGACCCAGGTGGTAATGCCGCTGCCCGGCGAGGGTGGAAGACCAGATCTGTTCCTCCTCAATGTGGAGACGGGCGAGCGGACCCAGCTGACCAAAACTGTTGAGCCGGAATCGGATCCGGATTTCTCCCCACGAGGGGATTACATCGTCTTTCGCCGGGACCTCCCGCCCAATGGCGACGCGGAGATCTTCCGGCTCACGGTGGCCAACCCGTCGGAGGTCATCCAACTGACCAACCACCCCGGCTATGACTCTGATCCGCGGTATTCCCCGGATGGCACCAAGATCATGATTACCCGGGAGGTGACCCCGGGATCCAACGAAGATCTGGTGCTGATCGATCCGCTCCTGGGCGACTCCGTGCCGATCGTGCAATTGATGCCGACGCCGAACACCAAACAACAGGATGCAGTCTGGAGCGCAGACGGGAAACTGATCGTCTACGTGGAATTGGTGCGCAAGAAGGGTGACATCTTCGTGATGGACTTCGACGGCACAACGGCCAGTAACCCGCGCAACATCACCAACTCGCCCGCCCTTGACAGTGTTCCCGATGTGGGCCAGTTCTGATCTGTTGAGTTTTTGTTGAGCCGTCGATTTGGGCGTTGAGTTCGTGTTGCGCGCCGGGGAAGATGCTCCACAGGGCAGTCAATCCAGCCCTGACACCGGAGGCATTCCCCATGCAGGTCAATTCGCATTCAATGTCGCAACCACCCACACCGGCTGCGCTGCCGTCCTCGCATTCTTGGCAGCATTCTTCGACCCCGTCACCGATCGCCACCTACGTCTATGCGAATGACCCGATCCTGCAGGCCGGTGTCAGCAGCCAACTTCGGATGCGCCCGGAGATCAAGGTGGTGGATGCCGCCGAACTCGACCGGGCCCAAGTGGCGGTGGTAGTGGCAGATATTCTCGACGATGACGTGCTGCGCGTCCTGCGCGCCGTGCAGCGCGGCGCCGTGCCGCGCACCATCCTGGTCGCCAGAGTCATCGACGATGCCACCCTTGTCGCTGCCGCAGAGGCCGGCGTTGGCGGCCTCCTTCGACGCAACGAAGCAACACCGGAAACGCTGGTACGCACCATCATTCGGGTGGCGGCCGGCGAAGGCGCCGTTCCGGCAGACCTGCTGGGACGGCTACTGGGGCAGGTTGGGCGGCTGCAGCGTCAAGTTCTCGCGCCACGAGGTCTGGCCTTTTCCGGTCTCACCGACCGCGAGGCCCAGGTCCTGCGACTGGTGGCCAGCGGCCACGACACCGCCGAGATCGCCGGTACCCTGTGCTACAGCCAGCGCACAGTCAAGAACATCCTGCATGACGTCACCACCCGGCTGCAGTTGCGAAACAGGTCGCACGCGGTGGCCTACGCCGTCCGTGAGGGCCTCATCTGACCCGCCCTGAGCAGGCCAATCGGAGAACACGGCGCCGCCGCTGCGACGTCGACCTGCCGTGCGCAGCCTTGGTATCGGTGAAAAGCGACATCGGAAGGGATCACCCCAATGCAGTCACACAAATACGACCACGACGAAATCGAACTGCGACCAAAAGCCGCCCGGTTGGAGAACCCGACGTGGGCTTCGGCGATCCGCGCCGGCGCCACCGGACGACTGGATGTGCTCGATACCCAGAGCATTCTCGGGTTACAAAGGGCGGTGGGTAATGCAGGTGTCGGCGCCATGCTGGAAGAGGAGCGCAGCCCGGTTCACGATGTGGTCGGGTCCGGAGGCGGCTCGGCACTGGACCCCGAAATCCAACACGAAATGCAATCCCGACTGGGCCATGACTTCAGCGATGTGCGGGTGCACACCGATGCCGGCGCCACCGAATCCGCCAAATCTGTCAATGCGCATGCCTACACGGTGGGCTCCGATGTGGTCTTCCAGCGGGACAAGTTCGATCCATCCTCAACCGCCGGAAAGACCATGCTGGCCCACGAACTCACGCACGTCATTCAGCAACGCAGCGGGCCGGTCGAGGGCAGCGCCGGCCCCGGGGGGATCAGGATCAGCGACCCGTCGGACCGTTTCGAAACAGCGGCGTCAGCCAACGCCGATGCAGTGATGTCCACACCTCTTGCGATCGCCAACGCGGGCCATACCCCCTCCCAGCGAGGCGTTTTCGATCCTTCGCAAGGGTCAGCGAATGTTCAGCGGGAGGAGGACGAGGCCGTACAGGAGGACGAGGCCGTACAAGCAATCGTTCAAGCAACCGTCCAGACATCTGTGCCGCGCGCAGAAGAAGACGCCGGGGAAGACGATCTGGAATGAGAGTTGTTGCCCCTTCAGGCATTTGTCTCTGCCCCCGGAGTCGTCCCTTCGCCCTGGAGGAATCGCCGTAATGAAGGTCATGCTCAGGCGAAGCCAATATTCCCACATTGTCATCGATGCCAAGTAAGGAGTCACCATGCCGACCTACCTCTCGCCCGGCGTCTACGTCGAAGAGGTTGACTCCGGTTCCCGCCCGATCGAAGGGGTCGGAACCGCGGTGGCCGCCTTCGTCGGACTGGCCGAGCAGGGACCATTCAATTCCCCCACGCTGGTGAGCAACTGGACCCAGTTCACCAACAATTTCGGCGGTTTCGTGCAAGGCTCCTACCTGGCACAGTCGGTTTATGCCTACTTCCAGAACGGTGGCGGTAACGCCTACATCATCCGTATCGGCGAAGAAGCCGCCAACGGAAACGGCAGTCGTCGCACTACCAGGGCACTCGCCGCCGCCCCGCAAGGCATGCTCGGCGGCTACCGTGTGCAGGCACTTGACGCCGGGGTCGCCGAGGGGTCCATCGCAGTTGAAGTCCTGCCGGCCGAAGGCGAGGGAGCTGCGGAAGGCACCTTCAAAATCACCGTGCGACAGGGCGATCAGGTCGTCGAAGAATTCGACAAGTTGAACACCGGCCGCGGCCGACAGAATGTGACGACCCTGATCAATGCCAACTCCAAACACATCAGGATCGAGGAAGCAGCAACCGGGGCAGCACTCGAGGCACCCACACCCGGCACCAGCACGACCCTTACCGCGCCGCCGCCGCCGGCCGCAGTGCCCTCGCCGCGGCTGACGAGCGAGGACTACGTCGGCGATGTTGCCGAGCGAAGTGGGTTCTCCGGGCTCGAAGCCGTCGAGGAAGTAACCATGGTGTGTGTACCGGACCTGATGAGCGCCTACCAGCAGGGCGCCATTGACCTGGAAACCGTGCAGGCCGTCCAGTTGGCGATGATCGCCCATTGCGAGTTGATGGGGGATCGGATGGCGATCCTGGACCCACCGCCGGGGCTGAACGCTCAGCAGGTCAAGGAATGGCGCGTCGACAAAGCAGGGTACGACTCGAAATACGCGGCCCTGTATTGGCCCTGGATCAAGGCTGCCGACCCGGCATCGGGAAAAAACATCTTCATGCCGCCGTCCGGCTTCATGGCCGGTGTCTGGGGACGTAACGACGACACCCGCGGTGTGCACAAGGCGCCGGCCAATGAGGTGGTACGAGGGGCCATCGCGCTGGAGGTGCAGATCACCAAGAACGAACACGAACTTCTCAATCCGGTTGGTATCAACTGCATTCGCGCTTTCGCCGGGCGTGGTATCCGGGTCTGGGGAGCGCGCACCCTTTCCTCCGACCCGGCCTGGCGGTACCTGAACGTGCGACGGCTGTTCAACTACTTGGAGGAGTCCATCCTCAACGGAACGAATTGGACAGTCTTCGAGCCCAACGATCATGCACTCTGGGCCAAGATTCGTCGCACCATCAGTGCGTTCCTGGTCAATGAATGGCGCAAGGGCGCACTCTTCGGGCTCACTCCGGATGAGGCCTTCTATGTCAAATGCGACAGCGAAACCAATCCGTCGGAGGGCATCGATGCGGGTCAGGTTGTCTGTCAAGTGGGTATCGCTCCGGTGAAGCCGGCCGAATTCGTGATTTTCCGGTTGGCCCAGTTCTCCGGTGGCACCAGCTTGGTGAGCGAATGATTTCAACGTGAGAGCGGCTGTGCCCCTTGTGGTCTCGACCCCACCCCTGCGGAATGCAGGTTTGCTTTTCGCCCCAGGAAAGTATCAAGAAAGGTAGTCAGTCATGGCTCTGCCAGATCTGGATAGCTCGGTTGGGCATTCATTCGGTTTGGAAATCGACGGGGTGCAGATCAAGAGCATCACGGAAGTATCCGGTCTCAAAATGGAGCAGGATGTCATCGAACTCAAGCAGAACGGTCCCGATGGTAAGTACGTGATCAAGAAATTGCCCGGCCGCTGGAAGGCCGGCGAGGTCACCCTAACCCGCGGCCTGACCGGCGACAACAGCTTCGAGAAATGGGTCAAGGACGCCCAATTCGGGAAAATGGCGGATGTTCGCAAAGGCGGTGCCATTGTGGTCTACGACTATGAGGGGATGCCGGTCAAGCGGTACAAACTGACCGGCGCCTGGCCCAAGAGCCTGGAGATCAGCGCTCTGAAGGCCGGCGACACCTCGGTGTTGACCGAAAAGCTCGTGGTGACATACGAGCGCCTCGAGGTGGAGTGATGCGTCGGGGGGTGATCGGCGCCGTATTGGACTCGGAACCGAAACCCATAGCGCCGTTGCCGGTCTCGACCCCGGTTGCAGGGCCCTACACACTTCGGACCGAGTTCGGATTTCAACTACCACGGGGATACGTCGATGGCGCCGGCACCATCCATCGCGATGGTGTCATGCGGTTGGCCACCGCCCGAGATGAACTGATTCCGCTGCGTGATGATCGGGTACGCGAGAACCCGGCCTACCTGACTGTTGTTCTCCTGGGCCGCGTGGTGTGCAGGCTGGGGACCATCGACGACGTGCACGCCGGGATCATCGAGAACCTGTTTGCCACCGATTTGGCCTTTCTGCAGGATTTATACCGGCGGGTCAATCAGGAGGGGCATACCTGCGCCACCGTCAAATGCCCGAGCTGCCACCATGATTTTGCCGTCGACATTGCCGGTGGTCGCCTGGGGGAATAGCAACGTACGCAGCCGAGAGGCTCTATGAAGAGGTTGCGTACATCGCTTTTCATTTCCATTGGCCGTTGGAAGAGCTGCTGGATATGGAGCACGCCGAGCGTCGCCGGTACGCCGAAGAGATCGGAAAAATTAACACCCGCTTGAACAAACCGGACCAGTAGATGAGCAGAATCGGAGGTGGCAGATGCCCCGCTCGTGGCCTTGGAATCGATCTGCGGCCGGCGCGGGATCCGCAGGTGCCGGCCCTGCTC
>JBBSUU010000184.1:0-6254 GCA_038234115.1 Mycobacteriales bacterium | reverse complement strand
GCATGGTGCGGCTGGCAATTCTGTTGGTGGACGATATCGCCAGCGCCGAGGACGTGGTCCAGGATGCGTTTGCCGGTCTCTACCGAAACTGGGGAAATCTTCGCGATACTGCAGCGGCCATCGGGTATTTGCGAATCGCCGTCGTAAACGGTTCGCGGTCGATGTTGAGACGTCGCCGGACCGCACGGGCCTATGTGCCGCCGCACGATCTGGACGCCCGGTCAGCTGAGTCGATGGCGATGATGTCCTCGGAGCATCAATCGGTGATTGCCGCCATGGCAGATCTGGCGCCTCGACAACGAGAGATCCTGGTGCTGCGATATTACGGCGGCCTCTCCGAAGCCGAGATCGCCGAAGCCACCGGGCTTTCCACCGGAACGGTAAAGTCGACCGCGAGCCGGGCGGTGGCCAAACTTGGCGAAATCATCCGCACGAAACACCAATAGATGAGCCTTCCACCGCCACCGCCACCGCCACCGCGCCGCCCGGACGGCGCCTACCCCGGTGGCGCCTACCCGAGCGGTTACGCGGGGCGGTACGAGCAACCGACCCCCCAACCACCGACGCAGTCCTTGCCGACTCCGCGACCGGCCAAGGATTCTGAGCAGCTACTGGCAGAAGCACTACGGGCCATGGCTTCTGGAGCCGCATCACTGGGATCGTCAGCATCGGGCGCCAGGCCGTCGGCGGCTGAAAATGCTGGGCCGCCGACCAAGGGCTGGGCCGAGATCATCCTGTTGGCAAGTATTATCGGCCTCACCATCGGCATTATCACTGGACTGATCAGCTTCTACTGGTGATCTCCGCCAGGTACTCGGTGGCTTCGACGGCGAAAGGCCTTATTGCGCCGGCATCGGTCAACGCGTAAACATCGACCCCGGGTTGAACAGGTCCTGCGGGTCCAGTGCCCTCTTGATTGCCCGATGCACCTGGAGGCCAACCTCACCGATCTCGCGAGCCAGGAATTCTTGTTTGACCTTACCGACGCCATGCTCCCCGGTGATGGTTCCGCCAAGTGCCCGCCCCACCTCCAGGATCCGTCCGAAGGCATCGATGGCGCGGGCCGTTTCGTCGGCATCCTGGGCGTTGTAGACCATCGTCGGATGCATATTTCCATCCCCGGCATGCCCGACAACACCAATCACCAAACGAGTCTCGATGGCGATCTTTTCACAGGCACGAATCAACTCGGCAATTTTGGTGCGCGGCACCGCAACGTCGTCACACAGCCAGGTTCCGTAGACCTCCAAGGCGGTCAGGACATCTCGCCGAGCCTGCAGCAACATCCGCCCTTCTTCCAGGTCTGCCGTGTGATAGGCAAATGTTGCGCCGGCGGACAGACACAGCTCTTCGAGTTTTGCCATTTCGGCAGCCCCGGCCGCGCCACCGACATCGGATTGGCCGAGCAACAGCGCCGATGGCGTATCCGCGTCGCCGAGAAGCTTGCTGCCAGTATAACTTTCGACAGCCTTGATGCACGTCGCGTCCATGATCTCCAGCAGCGATGGAACCATTCCGGCCCGGATAGCGGCGCTGACCGCCTCGCCCGCGGTCTCCGGCGAGTCGAACGCTGCCACCATCGTGCATGGCGCTGCCGGCTTGGGCCGCAAAGCCAGGGTGGCCTCGGTAATGATCCCCAGCGTGCCCTCGGACCCGACCATCAGTTTCGTGATGTCATAACCGGCAACACCTTTCACTGTCTGCCGACCAGTCTTGAGGATCTGTCCGGATGCAAGCACCACCTCCATCCCCAGCACCGCGTCGGTCGTCACGCCATATTTGACGCAGCACAGACCGCCCGCGTTGGTCGAGAGATTGCCACCCAGGGTGCACCAGTCATAGGAAGACGGGTCCGGAGCGTAGAACAAATTCTTGGCTTCGACCGCCTTGCGAAAGTCCAGGTTCACCACGCCTGGCTGCACTATGGCGAGGCGATTACCCTCGTCAATCTCCAGGATCTGATTCATTCGGGTCAACACCAGCGTGATCGCGCCGTCAACGGCGTTGGCCGCTCCGGTCAGGCCGGACCCCGCCCCGCGCGGCACGATCTTGGTATTCGTCTCGGCGCAGGCCTTCACCACCGCCGCCACCTCGATGGTACTGGCCGGTCGCACCACCGCGAGCGGCTTACCCGACGGCGCCAACGGCATCATGTCCCGGCTATAGGACTCGGTGACATCCGGATCGGTGAGCACATACTCGGCTCCGACGATGTCCTTGAGCTGCGCGATCAATCCGCTGGTGGTCGTCATCCGACCAGGCTATATGGGTCTGATCCCGGTGCCGTGTCAGGATAAGGCAGTGATGCATTTGCGCCTGATCGTGCCGCCGGACAGGTCCGGTCAGATCGCGGACGAACTCGCCAAGGACCTCCGCACGACCAACATCGTGGTGTTCTCCGGCGCGGCCAGGCGCCCGGCCGGTGACGTCATCCTGGCCGATGTCACCCGGGAGGCCACCTCCAGCGTGCTGGAATGGCTCAAAAACGCGGGCGTATATGACGACGGTTCGGTGACCCTGACCCAGATCGACTCGGCGCCGTCCCCGAACAATTGGGCCACCGACGCAGCAGCGCCGGGCGCACCGGACGACGCCATCGTGTGGGATCAGGTGGTCGATTCCGCATATGCCGAAGCCCGGGGGTCTTGGTCCTTCTACGCGTTTTTGACGCTGGCGACTATGTTGGCCAGCGTCGCGGTGGTCACCGATTCGGCCATTCTGGTGGTTGGCGCCATGGTTGTGGGCCCGGAATTCGGCGTTGTCGCCGCCGTGGCCATCGGGTTGGTCCTGGGCAAGGGCGGACTGACGACGAGATCACTGAAACTACTGGCCAAGGGCTTTTTGGTTGCCATCGCGCTCACCGCGCTGGCTGCCTTGTTGGCCAGGGCTGTCGGGTGGATCGACGTCAATTCGGTTGCCGCGCCGCGACCCCTGACAAATTTTATCTGGCGGCCGGACAAATGGTCTGCGGTGGTAGCGGTACTGGCCGGTTGTGCTGGCGTGCTCTCACAGACGGCCGGCCGCTCCAGTGCGCTGGTTGGGGTGTTCATCTCGGTGACCACGGTGCCGGCGGCCGGCGATTTTGCACTCTCGCTCGCTGTTTGGGAGACCGCGCAGATGGGTGGCGCCGCTGCGCAATTGGGCATCAACCTGGTCGGTATGACGCTTGCGGGGGTGGCCACGCTGCTGATCCAGCGGGCGTTGTGGCGTTCGGTGCTGCCCCGAGTTCGCGCGGCTCGATCGGTAGGTAAGAACCACCGACGCAGGTGAGTTTGCTCAAATTCTCAGCGTCTGCCCAGCTCGGCCCGGTACCCTCAGATCCTGTGACCCAAGAAAACCTCGCCCTGTTACCCGGCTGGCTCGATCCCAGCCAGATCATTCCGAGCCTTGGCTCCTGGGTGGTGGTGGGAATCCTGCTCATCATTTTCGCCGAATGCGGCATCCTGATCGGATTCTTCCTCCCCGGTGACACCCTGCTGTTTCTGGCCGGCCTCTACGTCGCCACCGGGACCATCCATATCAATCTCGTACTTTTCATCGCCCTATTGGCGATCGCCGCATTTGTGGGGAACATGGTCGGATACGCGATCGGTTGGAAGGTCGGCCCGGCTGTGTTCAAGCGACCGGACGCCAGATTCCTGAAACACGAGTACATCGAGAGGTCGACGGCGTTCTTCGAGAAGTACGGCAAGGTCACCATCGTGCTCGCGCGCTTCGTACCGATCATCCGCACTGTGGCCACCGTGATGGCCGGCGCGGCAAGGATGGATACCAAGATCTATACGCTCTACTCCGCACTCGGCGGCGTGCTGTGGGTCGGAATTGTGACCACCGCAGGCTTCTACCTGGGACAGATCAAATTTGTGGCCGATAATGTCGACCTGCTGTTTCTCGGCGCCGTCATCGTCGTTGTCGCCTTCACCGCGGTGCCGGCCATCATTCACCTGATTCAACGTCGACGGAACAAAACCGTCAGCTGAACGATTTGTCGAAAGAGCCCGTCCGGGATCCTTCGGGCGGGCTCTTTCGCGATGTCATCTTCGCCGACGTCAATGTTCGCCGACCGGTGTCAGTTGACGGTCGGACACTGATCGGTGCCACCGCGCAGGTCGATACCGAAGAAACTGACCCGGCCCGCGCACAGGGCGTCGATGTTGCCCGAGCCAAGGTCGACGATGTGATCACGGACGGCAAAGACGATCAGCACGATCAAAGCCGCCACGACGGCGGCGAAGACCTTGGCTGCGACCCGATTGACGAAGAATGCCAACAGAATTCCGGTGGCAGCCACCAGCACCATGATCCAGGTTGCTGCGGTGCCGGCAGCCGTGATCGTCATGCGTGGACCTGCATCAACTGCACCAGCCGGCAGGCAGCGAAATATGAATGCCGAGGAAGGTGGTGGCGTCCTTGGTGGTCGCGTTATCCACTGCGGCATCTGCTGAAGTACAGGAGTTGCCTCGTACCTCGTTGGCATAGTCGATGACCTTGGTGCGCTGCTGCCAGCCAACAAAGACCAATACGGCCGCGATCACCAAACTGATGATTTTGCCGACGATCTTCCGGATGATGATTGCCAACAACAGCCCGACAACCGCAATACCGATGATCGACCACAGGGCGACAGTCTTGATCGTTTCGAGTTCCACCCTGGGGAATCTACCGGTCGCCGCGGTGCCCGTCCGCCCTCTTGACTCAGGTGGACCACCTTTGCGCACCATCTGAGTGATTCCCGGCAAATCACCGGGAGGAAGGCAGTCCCGGGCGAGGAAACAGGGGAAATGCGGTGGACAGTGACTACCACCCGGTGGCGGGGTCGGCGTGCTGTCGGATCCATCCGTGCATGGCAATCCCGGCCGCCACGCCCGCATTGATCGACCTGGTGGACCCGAATTGCGCGATGGAGACCGTAATCTGCGATGCCGCCTTCGCCGCCGGCGTCAGACCCGGACCTTCGGAACCGAAGAGCAACAACGTGTTGACCGGCAGATCGACTGCTTCCAGTGGCACCGAGCCGGGCACATTGTCCACTCCGACGATGATCAGCCCCGCCTCCCGCGCGAACGTCACCAAAGACTCGATGGTGTCGTGGTGGTGCAGGTGTTGATACCGGTCGGTCACCATGGCGCCACGTCGATTCCATCGCCGCTTGCCGATGATGTGGACGGCTGCCGCCGCAAAGGCGTTGGCGGTCCGGACAACGGTACCGATGTTGTGGTCGTGACCGAAGTTCTCGATGGCCACGTGGAAGCCAAATCGTCGCTGGTCAAGGTCGGCGATAATGGCTTCGCGGCGCCAATACCGGTAATGATCGACCACGTTACGGCGGTCGCCGTCGGCCAGCAGTTCCGGATCGTAATGGTCGCCGACCGGCCACGGCTGCGGATGCGGCCCGACGCCTACGACTTCGGCTGTCCCGGCGACCCATTCCGTCGGGCCCGGAGTGTCTCCCGAGAACGCATCGGTCACTGCGAGGTCATCCCCAGATCGGCCAGGTCAAGCAGGAACCGGTATTCGATTCCACGGGCCTCGATCACCGATGCGGCCTCGGCGCCGCGGTCGAGGATGGTGGCGATCCCCACAACGGACGCACCGGCCTCGACCACCGCGTCGTAGGCGGTCAGCGGGGAGCCGCCGGTCGTCGTGGTGTCCTCGACAATCAGCACCGATTTACCGGCGATGTCCGGTCCCTCGATCTGCCGTTGCATACCATGCGCCTTGGCAGCCTTGCGCACCACAAAGGCATTCAACGGGCGTCCGCCGGAGTGCATGATTGCCGTGGCAACCGGATCCGCGCCGAGGGTCAATCCCCCTACGGCTACAAAGTCCCAATCCGCGGTCAGCTGCCGAAGGAGCGAGCCGATCAGCGGGGCCGCTCGGTGCTCGAGGGTGACCCGTCGCAGATCGACGTAATAGTCGGCCTCCCGACCCGAGGACAGTGTGACCTTGCCGTGTACGACGGCCAACTCTGCGACCAGCGCCGCCAACTCGGCCTTGGCAGCGACATCCAGCACAACATCGGGTGGGCTCATGCCGTCCAGCTTTTCACAGCAGACCGCAAGCACCGACAACTGCAAGCACCGACAACTGCAAGCACCGACAACCGCGAGCAAGACCGACCCGCGAGCAAGGCCGACCCGCGAGCAAGACCGACCCGCAGGGTAACGGGCTTCCCGGGAAGCTACCCTGCCTCCCCCCTGTAGGTGTTAGCAAGGGTCGTTCCCCGAGATCATCACCACCATCACCGAGACCAG
>JBBSUU010000183.1:0-6315 GCA_038234115.1 Mycobacteriales bacterium | reverse complement strand
CCTGAAGTCGGCGGTCGAGGGTGAAACCCAGATATACCCCCCATATCCGGCGATGGCCTCCGATGAGATTTTCGATGCCGTGAAGTCGGCGGCGCCGGCCGGTGGCTTCAATACTCAGGTCTCCAGTGATTCCTCGCTGTTCTCTATCCTGATCTACCTCCTGCCCATCGCGCTCATCATCTTCTTCTTGATGTGGATGATGAACAACAGCCAGGGCGGCGGAAATAAGGTGATGGGCTTCGGGAAGTCCAAAGCCAAGCTGCTCAACAAGGACATGCCAAGTACGAAATTCGGTGATGTCGCCGGCGCCGACGAGGCAGTGGAAGAACTCAACGAAATCAAGGACTTCTTGCAAAACCCGGCCCGCTATCAGGCCCTGGGTGCCAAGATCCCCAAGGGTGTGCTGCTCTACGGCCCGCCCGGAACCGGCAAGACGCTGCTTGCCCGTGCGGTTGCCGGCGAGGCCGGGGTGCCGTTCTACACCATCTCCGGTTCGGACTTTGTCGAAATGTTCGTCGGTGTCGGTGCGTCGCGGGTGCGCGACCTGTTCGAGCAGGCCAAGGCAAATGCGCCGGCCATCATCTTCGTCGACGAGATCGATGCCGTCGGCCGGCACCGTGGCGCCGGTATGGGCGGCGGGCACGACGAGCGCGAACAGACCCTCAACCAGTTGCTCGTCGAGATGGACGGCTTCGAGGCAAAGGGTGGCATCATCCTGATCGCGGCCACCAACCGTCCCGATATTCTGGATCCCGCATTGCTGCGTCCCGGCCGCTTTGATCGCCAGATCCCGGTTACCGCACCAGATCTCAAGGGTCGTCAAGCGGTTCTTGCGGTCCACTCCAAGGGCAAGCCGTTCAACCCTGATGTTGACTTCGTCGCGCTCTCCAAGCGCACCGTTGGAATGTCGGGTGCTGATCTGGCCAACGTGATCAACGAAGCCGCGCTACTGACGGCTCGGCACAACGGCACTGTCATTACCAACGCAGCCCTCGAGGAATCCGTCGATCGGGTAACCAGCGGGCCGGCCCGCAAGGGCAAGGTCATCTCCGAGAAAGAACGCAAGATCACCGCCTATCACGAGGGTGGTCACACCCTCGCGGCCTGGGCGATGGAGGATCTGGAGCCGGTATACAAGGTGACGATCATGCCCCGCGGACGCACCGGCGGACACGCACTGATCGTTCCCGAGGATGACAAGGGTCTGATGACTCGGTCGGAAATGATCGCTCGGCTGGTGATGGCCATGGGTGGCCGCGCAGCCGAAGAGCTGGTCTTTGCCGAACCGACAACGGGTGCTTCCAGCGATATCGCGATGGCCACCAAGATTGCGCGTGCCATGGTGACCGAATACGGAATGAGCGCAAAGCTGGGCGCCGTCAAGTACGGAAACGGTGATGACGAGCCGTTCCTGGGCCGCACCTATGGCAACACCCCGGACTACTCCCATGAGACCGCCGGCGAGATTGACGACGAGGTTCGTGCTCTCATCGAGGCCGCGCACACCGAGGCGTGGGCGGTGCTCAACGAGAACCGCGACATCCTGGACAAGCTGGCCATGGAATTGTTGGAAAAGGAAACCCTGGATCGCAAGGACCTGACCCGCATCTTCGCCGGTGTGGTGAAACGTCCGAAGATCACCTCCTTTGACGAATTCGGTGCCCGGATCCCATCCTCGCAACCACCGATCAAGACGCCGGGTGAGCTGGCGATCGAGCGGGGTGAGGAGTGGCCACCCAAACCACTGGTACCCGCCTATGCCCAGCAGCCGGCCGGTTACCTGTTGCCGCCCGGCCAACCGAATGGCGGACCGATCCCCAACGGCGCCTATCAGCAGGGGCCGGCCGCGGCGCCGCCCGGTTCGAACAATTTCGGTCAGCCGGATGTGAACCGGTATGGATACAGTCCGCCGCCGCTTTCTGGATATCAGCCGCAGACCAGCTACGGTCAGCCCAGCTTCCAGAACCCTGGTCAGCAGGGCGGCACTCAGCAGTCGCCCGGTCAACCGACACCCGACCTACAGTCGGGTCAGCAGTTGCCCTCCAACTGGACCGGTGGTGTGCTCTCCGGTCCACTGGGTCCGATGGCGCCGCGTCATGGCGAGCAACCGGCAAGTGGCGCACCGAACCAGTTCAACGGCCAGTACGGACCGCCCCACAACGGTGCCAACGGTACCGTCCCCAACGGCTTCGGCCCCAACGGCTTCGGCCCCAACGGCTTCGGCCCTGACGGCGTCGGCACCAACGGGGGGCCGCACCCCGGTGCTCACCAGACGGGTGGCTGGCCGGCCCCTGATCTGACCAAGCCACCCACCGGGCCGACAGCAAGCAACGATCCGAGCGATCCCTGGGCCCCACCCCGAGAATCTGACCGATGACCTCGAGACGTGGTCCGGTGAAAATCGCCGAAGCGCCGGCACTGGCCTCCCGTCCGTTCGACAACGAACGAGCGGAGGCTGCGGTGCGTGAACTTTTGCTCGCGGTCGGCGAGGACCCGGACAGGGGTGGGCTCGCGAATACCCCAGGTCGGGTTGCCAGGGCCTTTGCCGAGCAATTCTCCGGTTTGCACAGCAACCCAGATGATGTGCTGGACACGGTGTTTGATGAAAACCATGCCGAAATGATCCTGATCAGGGACATTGATTTCTACTCCACCTGTGAGCATCACCTGGTGCCGTTTTTTGGCAAGTCCCATGTCGGGTACATCCCGGGGCCGGATGGACGAGTCACGGGGCTGTCAAAAATTGCCAGGTTGGTTGACGGCTATGCCCGGCGGCCGCAGGTTCAGGAACGCCTCACCACCCAGATTGCCGATGCGATGGTTCGGCGGCTACGTCCGGCCGGGGTCATTGTTGTGATGGAAGCAGAGCATTTGTGCATGGCGATGCGAGGTGTCCGCAAACCGGGCGCAAAGACGTCGACCTCGGCAGTCCGCGGTATCTTCCAGTCGTCCCAGACCACGCGGGCCGAAGCGATGAGCCTGATCACCGGTCGGTGAAATGAACGAGCAACTGTTTCCGGCCTTCGGCATCAGGCCGTGGGTGATGGGTATTTTGAATGTCACCCCGGACTCGTTCTCCGACGGTGGCCAGTGGGCCGATACCGACGCTGCGGTGCGTCGGGGTCTGGCCTTGGTCGAACAGGGCGCGGACCTGATCGACGTCGGCGGTGAATCCACCAGGCCGGGCGCTCATCGGGTGGACCCGCAAATCGAAGCCGCCCGGGTCCTGCCGGTGATCAGGGTGCTCGCCGAAGAGGGCGTGATGTGCTCGGTGGATACCACCCGAGCAGCCGTGGCCGCACTGGCCGTGGACGCCGGCGCCGGCATCATCAACGACGTATCGGGCGGGCGTGCTGATCCCGATATGTTTCAGGTGGCCGCCCGGACCCAGGTGCCATTGATTTTGATGCACTGGCGCGGGCATAGCGATCGGATGGCAGATCTGGCCATTTACCAGGACGTCTTTGCCGAGGTGCGGGCCGAATTGCTGGATCAGGTCGAACTGGCGTTGCAGGCCGGCGTCAATGAAAGTTCGCTGATCTTGGACCCCGGGTTGGGTTTTGCCAAGACCTCGGAGCAGAGCTGGATCCTGTTGCGCCGGCTGGAGGAACTCGTTGAGCTCGGCCTTCCGGTACTCGTCGGATCGTCACGGAAGCGATTTTTGGCCATGGCACTGGACGAATTCGAGCAGGGCCACGACGGCGACTCACGCAGTCCGGCCCAGCGCGAGGTGGCCACCGCCGCGACATCTTTGATCTCCGCTCAGCAGGGTGCCTGGGGAGTCCGCGTCCACGAACCCCTGCCCAGCAGGGATGTCTTCAAGGTTCTCAACACCATGCGGAACAGCGGTGACCCGATCGCCCCAGATGCCGATGGGGATCCGGCCGGGAGAATTGCTCAGACCCCCCTGGTGGCGTCCGATTCGCCGGCCAGGATCGGTTTCCTCGACACTCATGAAAAGGATGACTCAGATGGCTGACCGCATCACCCTGACCGGCCTGCGAATCTTTGGGTATCACGGTGTCTTCGACTTCGAGAAGCGTGACGGCCAAGACTTTGTCATTGACGTGCAGGTGTGGCTTGATCTGGCGCCGGCCGCGCTCACCGATGACGTCACCAACACGCTGCATTATGGGGAACTTGCGGAGTTCACCGCTTCGGTGGTCGCCGGACCGCCGCGCGACCTGATCGAAACTGTTGCTGCCGAGATCGCTGATGGGGTGATGCAGCGATGGTCGGTGCTGGCCGTGGAGGTCACCGTGCACAAACCGGCGGCGCCGATCCCGCTGTCCTTCCAGGATGTGGCAGTCACGATCAGGCGGTCGCTCAAGAACCCGCGGACTGCAGCCGGGGTCGGTGGCTGATGACAGATGCCTTAATTTCCCTCGGCTCGAACATGGGAGACCGCAGCGGTTACCTGCGGGAAGCAGTGAACTCCTTCGGCGGAGCCGTCCGCTTGGTCTCATCCGTCTACCGGACTCCGCCCTGGGGACCGGTAGAACAGGACGACTACTACAACCTGGTTCTCACCGTCTCAGATCCAGCGATTGATGCTGCGGGATGGCTCGACCGCTGCCACGTTGCCGAGTCAGCGGCCGGCCGGGAACGACTCCTGCGTTGGGGGCCGCGCACCCTCGACGCCGACGTGGTTGCGGTCTGGAACCCTGACGGTAGCCCGGTGATCAGCAACGACGATCTACTCACGTTGCCGCATCCGCGGGCCCACGAACGCGGCTTTGTCCTGATTCCGTGGGCCGAACTGGACCCGCAGGCAGCCTTGCCGGAATATGGGCCGATCAGTGATCTGATCGCCGTTCTCGACGCATCAGAGGTCGAAGCGATTGTCCGGGTGGGGCGCTGGCCATTGGACGAAGAGGTCGGCAACCCGTGAGCGTCCGCAAGCCGGACAACGGAATGGGTCTGACGCGAATCCGGGATTTGCTGCTGATCGGAGGTGTCGCATTCGTCGTTGGTTACGCGCTGACCAGGTGGAATTATGCTCGACTTCCGACCCTTCCCCGGTTGGCCGGTATCTCTGCTGCGATCCTGGGGATCGGAGAGGCATTTGCCGGGTTCAACATCCGCATGCGGATCCAGCAATATTCGAATCGGTCCGCCCGACCGGGCGGGACAGCCGGGCAGCGAAATCTGAAACCGATACCGCCGCTGGTGGCAGCTCGGGCGGTTCTGGTGGCCAAGGCAAGCAGCCTGGCCGCGTCCGGTGTGGCCGGGCTCTGGCTGGGAGTTCTGCTCTATGTGGCGCCGAACTCCGGCATGGTCACAGCTGCCGGGCAGGACACGGTGACAGCCATCATCGGCCTGGTCGGTGCGCTGATCATGGCTGCCGGCGCCCTCTGGCTGGAGCGATGCTGTCTGCGGCCGGACGATGACGATCGCGGTGGTTCGGATCACCAGGGCTCCAGAGGAATCGATTATTGAGTTCGCGAAGTGATATCGGCGGCGTGGTTCAAGAAGGTGGGGTCGACCCCGGTAACCTCACGGCTATGAACGCTTCAGAAGGTGGTCGACGCAATGGCGCCGCTTCCGATGCGTTGAGCTGGCTGGTTGGTATTTCCATCGTGTTGGCGGCGGCTTCTGCGGTCCTTGCCGCTGTTTCCGATCGGGTGGAAATCGTTCGACTTGCCGTCATTTTGGCGATCTGGGCGTTCGCAATTGGCGGTTTCGCCACCGTGCGGGCACGCCGGGAAACCAAGTTGGCCGAGAACAAGCGGGACGAAGCCCGGTTGACGTACGAGTTGGAACTGCAGCGAGAGGTCAACGCTCGGCGCGAGCACGAACGTCGAGTAACCGAAGAGATCCGGGAAACAGTCGAAAGCACCCACCAGGTCGAACTTCGAGAGCTCCGCGAGCAGGTCAATCGGCTCACCGAAACAATGACGAAGCTGTTTGATGGCGACCTGATGTTCGAGCGGCTGACGCTGTCTGCCGAATCGACGAGGGTCCGGGCGGTCAGTAGCGAGAACCGTACCTTTGGTGCCCTGTCCCGCGCCGAGCTGCCACCGGTGTACGGCCCGGTGCCGGCTGCGCCGCCGGCGTACGTGCCGACGGTCTTCCCGAGAGCCTCGGCTGCGATGGCTGAGTCTGCGAACCGGGAGTCTGCGAACCGGGAGTCTGCGAACCGGGAGTCCGAGATCCTGGAGTCCGAGAACCTGGAGTCCGAGATCCTGGACGCCGAATTCGTCGAAGCCGGTATTCATTCTGGTGGATGTGCGGCTGGATTTTCGAGGCACGAGGCCCGGACCGCGGAGTTCTTGGTGCCGCCGGACCTGTAGAAGCAGCCGGCTCCCGCGCCCT
>JBBSUU010000182.1:0-6329 GCA_038234115.1 Mycobacteriales bacterium | reverse complement strand
CTGTAACGATGGGTCCGGAGGAATTACGCAGCGCGTGCAGTCCGATGATAGATCTGGTTCGTAGGCCCTTCGCGCGAAGGAAAGCGATGTAGGGCTGTCCCAAGGTGCCTTGCATCGCGGCGCGGGTGGTTCGCAGTAGATAGGCTGTTTGCCCGGCGGCGAGTGCGATGACCGGCATTATCAGATAACGGATGTTTTGCGCGGGGTCTTGGGTCAATGGCACCCACCCTGTTGGTGGCAGTACGTTGAAAAGACCGGTGAAGACCAGCACCAGCATGAGGCCGAGCCAGAAATCCGGGATGCTGATGGCTACGACTACGAAGCCGGAAGAAATTTTGCGTACCCAGCCGGTCTTGGCTGCGACGAGTACTCCCAGCGGGACGCCGATAAGCAAAGCCACCGTCATAGCCAGGATTGTCAGCTCCAATGTGACCGGTAATGCCACCTTTAACAGCGTCGAGATCGATTGGTGGCTAATGAAGTCCTGTCCCAGATCCCCGCGGACGGCGGCTGTGACCCATTCCCAGTACTGAACGAGCAGTGGTCGGTCCAGGCCTAGTTGAAGTCGCACCGTGGCGGTGTTCTCCGGCGTAGCCCGAATACCGAGCATGGTTTGCACCGGATCGCCCGGCACCAACCGGATTAACAGGAAAACGAAGATGCTGGTGGCGATCAGGACAGGAATCGTCAGCAGTATGCGCCGCAGCACATACGTGAGCCGCCCATTCATGTCGGACCCGCTGCGTTCGGCAGCCGGATCACACCATTGACAGCCGGTGCAGAGAACAACTCACATACTCGCCTCATAGACGAATTCACCGCCCTGGATCGTCGCAGCGATGGGAATCTCGGAGAGTGTTCCTGCTGGTTCAATCCGCGGGTCGCGGCCAAGCACCGCCAGGTCGGCATACTTACCGACGGTCACCGAACCCTTCTTGTGTTCGTCGAAAGCAGCGAATGCCGCGTTACGCGTATAGATCGACAACGCTTCTTCGACGGTCAAAGCTTCAGCGGGGGCGAAGATTTCGCCCCCGTTGGTGCGTTGGGTTACTGCCGCCTGGATCCCGATCAGCGGCTGATAGGAAGACACCGGCGAGTCAGAGCTGCCCGCCACTGGAATTCCTGCATTGAGCAAGGATTTGAGGGGGTAGGTCAACTGTGATCGCTCCCGCCCGAGGTGATTGA
Source organism: Mycobacteriales bacterium (assembly GCA_038234115.1). Lineage (GTDB taxonomy): Bacteria > Actinomycetota > Actinomycetes > Mycobacteriales > Nakamurellaceae > Nakamurella. Next base: position 5,144 of record JBBSUU010000182.1, on the reverse strand, counting down.
GGAATCCGTCACCGAACTCGGCGATGAAAGGTGGTTGGCCGACAGGGATAACACCCATATCGGCCATCCGGGCGATGATGTCCGGCCGCATGATGCCGCAGTGCTCAATCCGATGGCGGCAGTCACCTCGCGGCATCCGGTTCATGGCCGATTGGTAGGAATCCAGACACATGTCGATGGCCCGGTCGCCGATGGCGTGGATCGCCAGCTGCCAACCGGCGCTGTGCCCCCGCCACACCAGGTCATCCAACTCCTCCTGACTGAACATGGTCAGGCCCAGATCGTCCTGCGCCGCGTGATCGTACGGGCTGCAGACTGCCGCGGTACGGCCGATCAACGACCCATCGGAGACAATCTTGATCGACCCGACCCGCAGTCGATCATCGCCGAAACCCGTTGATAGACCAACACCTTCAAGGGATTCCAGAAACGGATTGCGGATCATCATGTACGTGCGCAGCGCCAGTGTTCCCTCGGCCCAGGCTTCCTGGAATACCGAAAATTCGGCTGGGTGGAAGATACCGGCCTCGTGCCCACTAGTAACACCCGCCGACAGATACGCAGCCCCCGCCGTGTGCAAATGCTTGCGCAACTCGTTCTTGTCGTGCGTGAGGAAAGGAATACCAAGTAATTCCTGAGCTGTCTCCTGAAGCAGTCCGGTCGGTTCGCCTTCGTCATCGACGTCGATATGGCCACCGAATGGGCTGGTGCTGCCACGCCCGATCCCCGCCTGCCGCAGCGCCACTGAATTGACCACGCTCATGTGCCCGCTTGCATTGCAGATCATCACTGGATGATCTGGACTGACCACGTCCAAGTCTTGTCGAGTCAGATGCCTGCGTTCGGCCAACTTGTTGTCGTCATAACCCCTGCCTCTGATCCACTCACCGCGCGTGGTGGTCTGAGCCTGACCGGCAACAGCCTCAACGATCTGCCCAATGGACTGAACCGTGGGATAGGCGCAGTCAATCTGCGACATCCAGAAACCGAGTGTCATGAGGTGGTGATGCGCATCGATGAATCCCGGGACCACAGTCGCACCGCCGAGATCCACTTCCTGAGCCGTCTCGTCGAAGCACCTCCGGGCATCTCGCTGATCTCCGACCCAAGCGATTCGATCCCCGCGGATACCGACGGCGGTGGCATCCGGGTGGTCCGGATCGAGCGAGATGACACTCGCATTCGTCAGTAACACGGTGCGACTCACAGGTTGCCTCCTCGAGCATGGATTCCGGCACCACAGCAGTACTGAAATGTGTGGACCTGAAAGTGTCGACTTCCTCGTCAATGGATACGACAATAGAAACGGCGCGCTACTTCCTGACCTTGCTTCAGGAATCCACCGAAAATGGCAGGTAATTTGATGGAATCCACCACGTTGTCCTACGACGATCTACTCCTGGTCGACGCGCTGCAGGTGGCGCCTCGCGCGCCGTGGTCTGCCATCGGCTCGGTTCTAGGGATAACGGCCATCACCGCATCGCGGCGCTGGCAGCGATTGGTGGAGGAGGGCCTGGCTTGGGTCACCGCAGCACCAGGAATGACGCAAAGCGATGCCCAATGCTTGGCGTATGTCGAGATCAATTGCCTGCCAGCGCAACGAATGGCGGTAGCCAATGCACTGGCGCAGCATCAATTGGCAATCACCGTCGAACTGACCATCGGAAGCGCGGACATCCTGGTCACAATCGCAGCTGGTGATCTGACAAAAATGTCGCACTACCTGCTGGAGCATCTCAGTCATGTTCCCGGTGTGCTCTCGACCAGGGCCAGGATCGCCACCCGCATCTACTCCGAGGGATCCTCTTGGCGGGTCCGTGAACTTCCCGTAGATTCTGTAACAGCACTAAGTAGAGTCCGCGATGAACAGACCGCCGGACCTGCTGTTAAGGCACCGGTGGCCCTGTCCGAGAGTCTTCATACAATGCTGACTCATCTAGCCCTTGATGGCCGAGCGTCCTACGCAGAGTTGGCTGAGCGCGCAGACATCAGCCCGACCACAGCTCGGCGTTACCTGGCACCCTTGATACGTTCCCACATTGTCAACTTGCGGACAGATGTATGTGCGCCAGCGGTGGGTTGGCCGGTGCAGCTGTATCTGTGGGCGAACTGTCCCGTCGATACCCTCAACGAAACCGCGCACGTGCTCAGCAGCTTTCGCCAGGCCAGGCTTTGCGCCGTCGTCACTGCGGGGCCCAGTCTGGCGCTGTGCTCGTGGCTGCACACGGTAGAAGAGGTCCACCGGCTGGAATTAGGTATCGCACATCGGCTCCCACAGGTTCAAGTGGTGGACCGCCTAGTCGTTCTCCGCCAGGTCAAACGAATGGGGCGACTGCTGGACGAGTCTGGCCGAGCCGTCGGCGTCGTGCCAATCAACTTATGGGATGACCTCCTGCATTGAGCTACCCAAATCGCATCATGCTGGACGAGCCCACCAGAGTCAGTACTGCGCATCGTTCAGGGTTCGTCTACTCCGACGGGTTGATCGGAAAACTGCCAAAATTGTCTCAGCAAGTCCACCTCCTTGGCATAGCCGGTGTGCAAAAGCGTTTTTCGCTTTGCGGCGTTGCCGGCTGAGGTGGTGCCCAATCCGCTACAAATTCGAATAGCTGACAAACACATGATGCGACATCAGTACAGCTTTGTAGCGCCGAATCCAGGCGGACCTGGAGGGCAGTGACGGATTCGAGAACCTGAAAGGTCACCGTTGCCCGGTGCGGAACGTGGTCAGTTCGTACAGATCACCGACGGCCGCTGACCGCCGGACGAAACGGGGGCGCTCATAGCGCTTTATAAAAGATCGTCGATCCGGCCGGCCGGCCATTCACATCGAGCGCAAACCCGGGAATCACACCTACCCGGGTCCATCCCCAACGCTCGTACAACGCTTCGGCCGGACTGCCAGATTCGGTGTCCAGCGTCAGCAATGTCCGGCCCTCCGCCGCTGCCACGGCTTCCATGGTGGCCATCAACCGGCGGGCCACCCCTTTGCCACGGGCGTTGCGGTGCACCAGCAACTTCACGACCTCGGCGCGATGCAGGCCATTGGCGTGCTCGGCGCGGACGAGCGACACGGTCCCGGCTATCGAACCCGACGGGCCGGTCTCGATCCAGGTACTGACTTCAGGCCGAGTAAGTAGCGCCGACCAATACTTTCGGACTTCCTCGATCGAGGGCACTTGGATGTAGTTGACGCTGGCGCCGCCGGCAACGCAGTCACGCAGGAGCTCACCGAGCTCTGATACGAGCGTTTCCTCGAAGGCGCCCACGGTGACCGGGACAGTATTTCCGTTCATGGGCATATTTTGCTCCGGCACCTACGGCAACGGCGCCCCGGGCCTGGGACTTGGCAGTCGCGGGCCCAGAATGTCTGTCGCGACTTCGACTGGGGCGCCCCCTCTCAACTGCCTAGCGAGAGCGCTTGCCGTAGCGCCGATGGAAATTCTCCACCTGACCTGCCGTGTCCACGATGCGCTGAGTGCCAGCCCAGAACGGATGCGATCCGCTGGTGATATCAACCTGGATCAGTGGGGTAGCTCCTCCCGTCGGTCCAGGCGACGGACTTAGTATCGGTTGCCGTCGACCCGGTCAGGAACTGCTCACCGGTAGTCGCGTCCTGGAAGGCGGCGGAGTGGTATTCGTGATGGATTCCCAGTTTCATGTCGGTGCCTCTGAGCTGACTTCTTCGGCCAATCCACGCACCTCATCTAACGTAACGATAACCGGTATCATTCCGCGATAAGCCTTTGTTGCACCAATTGCGGGCACCGACGGGCACTGATTACCATTTTCGCGATAAAAGGAGCACCATGACTCGCAACGAGTTACGTCCAATCGTTAAGCTGAAGTCTTCCGCCGGAACCGGGTCGACCTACGTGACGCGCAAGAATCGTCGCAACGATCCTGACCGGCTGGTTCTTAGCAAGTACGACCCACAAGTTCGCATGCACGTTGAATTCCGAGAGGATCGTTGATGTCACCGGCACCATCCCGCAACTCTGGCGGCCGCAGCGGCGGCAAGCCCAGCCGCGCCGCAGCCCCGGCTCGTCCCCGTCGCAACACCCTGGATGAATTGAAGATCGACTTCGTCGACTACAAGGACGTCGCACTGCTGCGTCGCTTCATCTCCGATCGCGGCAAGATCCGTTCCCGCCGCGTGACCGGCTTGCGCCCGCAGCAGCAGCGTCAAGTAGCTACCGCCGTGCGTAACGCTCGCGAGATGGCCCTGCTGCCCTACCCGGGCACCGGCTCGTCCAAGGGCTGACCCGCAACAAGTAGCTTCACGACAAAACCCGGCTTCGAGAAGCCGGGTTTTGTCATTACTCCAGAGGGTCATCCGAGCCTGGGCCGAGTGCGTGCCCAGCCTGGATCACCGAAGGCCAGTTCCCTGATCAGCGAAGGCCGGTCCGTAAATACATCCGGACGGCGATAGGCACAAACAGCAGCAGGAAGGCAACAACCCAGATCAGGCTGTACGCCACGGGGTGCTGCAGTGGCCAGACGTCCGGCGCTGGCAGTAACGGCGAGGTGTTGCCGAACAACTCCCGAGTGGCCTGGGTAACCGAGGAAATCGGGTTCCAGTTCGCAATCGCTTTCAGCACCGCCGGGAAATTCTCCGTCGGCACAAAAGTGTTGGCGATGAAGGTCAGCGGGAAGATGACGATAAAACTGGCGTTGTTGAACACCTCCGGGGTGCGCACCAGCAGCCCCAGGATGGCCATCAGCCACGAGATGGCAAACGCGAAAAGCAACAGCAGCACGAATCCGACCAACGCGTCCACAAAAGATGATCGGATTCGCCAGCCCACCAGAAGGCCGGTCAGCGCCATCACCACCACTGAAACCACATTGAGTCCGATATCAGCCACAGTGCGACCGACGAGGACCGCAGATCGAGCCATCGGGAGTGAGCGGAACCGGTCGATCAAACCTTTCTGCAGGTCCTCGGCCAGGCTCGAGCCGGTAACCGTGGCGCCGAAGATCACGGTTTGGACGAAAATGCCGGGCAGCAGGAACTCCGCGTAGCTCATACCCTGGATCGGTACCGCGCTACCGAACACGTAGACAAACAGCAATACGAACATGATCGGCGATAGCGTTGCGAAAACGATCAGATCGGGCACCCGCTTGACCTTGATCAGGTT
>JBBSUU010000181.1:0-6358 GCA_038234115.1 Mycobacteriales bacterium | reverse complement strand
TCACAAAATGCAGCACGCCCGAACCGCCGAGGATCGCTGCCATTCCAAAAGCTCTGAGCTGGGGTGCACTGAGTTTCATTCGTCCATCCTGCCTGCCCGGTGCGGCGAGTCCGACATCGGTGGATCCGTACCGTGGGGCGGGTGATGTCTTTTTCGATCAGATCTTTACTGGCAGCCATCCTGCTGCTGATGGCCGCCAGTTGCTCGTCAACGGATGAAGTTTCCGGCCCGATCAAAACGACGGAGCAGATCTCATCTGCCCCGGCGCCGGCGTCATCGGCGTCATCGGTTTTATCGGCGTCATCCACGTCGGAATCTTCTGCGTCGACCACCACCTCGGCTGCGACCGCCACCGCGTCGTCGTCGTCGATCACCACATCGGCTGCGAGTACGACGTCGACACCAGCGGAACCGACAGGTTCCACACCCACCTCCACCGGATCAACAACGGCAGCTACGGCGCTGCCCGCCGCCCCCATCATGGGGATGAATCAGAGTGATTGTGAGTCGGCACGTCGTCCGGTGTTGTTGCTGCACGGCACGTTCTCCTCCATTGCCATCGACTTCTCGACTCTGGTGCCGGCGCTCTTGACGGCGGGGTTCTGCGTCTACGGGCAGGATTACGGATTGCTCGGTACTGCTGCGATCAAAACCTCGGCAGCTTCCTTCGCTGTCTTTGCCGGCCAAGTCCTTCGGGTGACCGGGGCAGCCGCCGTGGACGTCGTCGGATTCAGTCAAGGTGGACTGGTGCTTCGAACAGCGCTGCGGTTGGACGGTTTGGCGTCGTCGGTCCATTCTGCAGTGCTGATCGCGCCGTCATTTCATGGCACCACGTCTGGGTTGATCGATTTGCTGCCGGCCGGCGCCTGCCCCGCCTGCATCGATCAAAAGGCGGATTCACCATTGCTGCAGGAGCTTGCCGTTGACGGAGATCTCGAGCCGGCAGTGCGCTATGCGGTCGCCGTGCTGTCCACTGATCGGGTCGTCACCCCGTGGGAATCCCAGATCCCCGCCGGCGCCGGTGATCAGGTCAGCTCGGTTGTCGTCAATGAACAGTGCCCTGACTCCCGTGCCGTGCACGAGAACCTGTCCCGGTCGGCGCCGGTGGTTGCCTGGGTTACGGCCGCGCTGGTCGCCGACGGAGTCACGGCACCCAGCGATCTGGCATGCTGAACGGGTCTGCTGAGCCGAGGCAGAATTTGAGGTCGGCCCCGCCAAGCTGCTAGTCTGATCCATCGTGTGTGCCGAACGTTTTGGGTGTGCACGACAAGGCCAGATTACTGCGGGGCGACATCACTGCCGTGACCTGGGAGCGTGAGCTAACCGGTGTGGTCCGCATCGCAAAGTTCATGTTGGCAAACACAAAATCGATACGTAAATAAGCAGTTCAGCACGAGCGAATACACCTCTCAAAGAAACGAAGGCAATCCCGCGTGGCAAACATCAAGTCCCAGATCAAGCGCAACAAGACCAACGAAAAGGCGCGTCTGCGCAATAAGTCGGTCAAGTCTGCACTGAAGACTGCGGTTCGCCGTTTCCGCACCGCCGCCGAAGCCGGCGACAAGGATCTGGCCCAGCAGGAGCTGGTTACCGCCGCTCGCAGCCTCGACAAGGCTGTCTCCAAGGGCGTCATTCACGCCAACCAGGCGGCCAACCGCAAATCTGCGATGTCACTGCGCGTCAACGCGCTGTAGATCTGGACTGCGCAGTTCTGCGCTCAACTGCGAATGCGGTTGACCTCGATAAGTCTTGTCGGCAACGGCGATATCCACTATGGGTATCGCCGTTGTTGTGCTTGGCGTCGACGGGCGCAGCCGACAGCGCTGTCCCAAATACTGGAGTTGGGGCTCGAGGTGTGGGGCTCGGGCTCAAGGTTTGGGGTTTGGGGTTCGGCCAACTACTTCATCCGGCGCGCGCGACCGATATCCATGATCGCCTTCTCCAGCGCGTAGTCCGGATCAGCGGCGTCACCTTTCACCTCGCCATTGAGCCGCGCCGTGACACCCACCGCTTTGGCCAGACCGGCCGGCGACCATCCCCTGACCTGAGCCTGAGCTCGTTCCACCTTCCACGGAGGCATTCCCAGCTGGCTGGCCAGGGCGTAATTATTGCCCGCCCCCCGGCCGGCCCCGGCAACCTTCGCGACCGTGCGTACCGAGTCGGCCAACGCATCGGCGATGAGCACATGCGCAAGGCCCACAGACAACGCCCATCGGAGCGCTTCCAAGCCACCCGGGACGTCACCGACAATGACTTTGTCAGCGATATTGAACCCGTTGACGTCAGCTTTGCCCTTGTAATACCGCCGGACCGCGGATTCGTCGACCATTCCTCCGGTGTCGGCGACCAACTGATTGGCCGCCGAAGCCAACTCCCGGAGGTCAGATCCAATTGCATCCACGAGAGCGGCCACCGCCTCGGGCGAGGTCGTCCCTCCGGCGGACCTTATTTCCGACTTTACGAATTCACCACGCTCGGCCGGCTTGGTGATCTTGCTGCACTGAATGGGCCGCGCGCCGGCCTTGACGCAGGCATCGGCGAGGGCCTTGTTGCGGGCGCCGCCACCGTGTTGAACGATGAGGGTAACCCCCTCGACCGGGTCTGTCAGATAGTTGATCAATTCGGTGGCGAGATCCTTGATTGCTTCATGGGCACCCCGGATGATCACCACGCGCGGTTCGGCAAACAGGCTGGGCGCCACCAGATCCGCGAATTCTGCCGGGCTCAATCCGGCGGCCGGCGCTTCACGCTTCTCTACCTCGGGCTCCCGTTTTCGAAGACGGGCAACAGTTGCGGCAATAGCCCGGTCGACCAACAGCGGGTCGTCACCGGTGACCAACACGACGGCGGCGACATCGGCGGCGGCAGCGGACCCGTGAGTAGCCATAACGACATCCTGCCAGCGCGGTCCGACACTCGAGACCACACCGGCCCGTGCTCTACGGTTGTTTGGGTGCGGGTTTTCCGCCCGACCGTTTACGCGCCATTGTCTGTGCTGTCTTTGCGAGGAGTTTGAAGTTGAGAGTGTTCTCTACCCGTTATGTCCAGCGATTCTCGGTAGTAGCGGCGTCGGCCGCCGTATTGGCCCTGTCCGGTTGCGCCGATCCCAAACCCGTAAATGCCACGCCCGGCGCCGGGGGTGCTTCGGTGGACTGCAGCTACACCTCTGGGCGCCCGGCTTCCAAATCGAACAATCCGCCGGCGTCCAACGCGCTCAATACGGGTAGCGCGAAGGCAATCATGACGATCGGGCAAGGGGTCATCGAGATGGAACTTGACCGTGCCGCGGCCCCCTGCACCATTTCCAGTTTTGCTTCGCTGGCTGGCCAGGGCTACTTCGATGACACCCTCTGCCACCGACTGACAGCCTCGGCATCGTTGAGTGTCCTGCAGTGCGGAGACCCGAGCGGAACCGGGACGGGTGGCCCCGGGTACGAATTCCCGGACGAGCTGTCCGGCTCCGAAACCTATAAGGCAGGCACCGTCGCGATGGCAAACGCCGGTCCGGATACCAACGGTTCGCAGTTCTTCCTGGTCTACGCGGACTCCACCCTGCCACCGGACTACACCGTCTTCGGGAAGGTCACCGCCGGCCTCGACATCCTCAAGGGAATTGCGGCCAAGGGCATCACAGGCACCGCACCCACTGACCCGGTAAACATCTCCGCCATCACCGTCAGCTGAGCAACTGCGGCGGGTCGCAGGCCGCTGGCGCGGGATCAGTCGCTGGCGCGGGGCGCTGGCGCGGGGCGCTGGCGCGGGGCGCTGGCGCGGGATCAGTCGCTGCAAGACAATGGCGCACCCCGGGCCATAGGTGGGCGAGCCCGCTGTGGGTTTCCTCACACTTCGTCTCCTCGTCGGCAATGCGTTGGGTACCTCGGCGCGTTTCCTCACGCTTCAGCTGCTTCCCGGCACTGCAGAACCAGGAAAGAAACAATCGGCCAGGAAAGACGCCCGGAATTGCGCGCCCGCACGGGGGCTCGGTCCGGGTGAGCTCGCTGTGCGTTTCCTCACGCTTTGCCTCCTTCCTGGCCCCACTTTGGTCGCCTCGCCGTGTTTCCTCGCACTTCGACTCCTTCCCGGCACTGCAGAACCAGGAAAGAAACAGACTGCGAGGAAAGACTCCGGGCAAGAGGACATCTGGGCAACAGGGCGCCTAGCAACAGGGCACTGCGAGACGGAGCGCCGAGCAACAGGGCGCCTAGCAACAGGGCACTGCGAGACGGAGCGCCGAGCAACAGGGCACCTAGCAACAGGGCACTGCGAGACGGAGCGCCGAGCAACAGGGCGCCTAGCAACAGGGCGCTGCGAGACGGACCGCGAGGAAAGACGGCGCGACGGGTAAGGATGGGAGCAGGTACGTGAAGGCGTCTGCACCAAGAACGTGCCCGGCAAGAGCGGGCGCCCGCGGAGAACCGACGTCAGCTGTGGTTAGGCGCGGCCAATTCGATGCCGAACAGCGTGTGCAGTGCGGACAAATAACCCGCGGCATTACCGGTGCGGGCCAGCTCCTGGGCGCGCAGCGTCGGGGTGTGCAGCAATGATCGCGTCACCCGATGCATCGCCAACTCCAGTTCGGCAGCGATCTCCTGGTCGTATTTGCCCCGCAGCCGATTCATCTCCTTTGCCACCATGCCGGAGACATGACTGCGCAGCGCGACCACCGCCGGATCGAGGGTCCGAACCGCCTGGTCGTCCTCGAAATCGGCAACCGCCGCTATTACCACATCCTGGGCAGCACGCAATGCCTCGGACTGCTCGGCGGGTGCATTCTCGGCGACTGTCTGCAGGTCAATCACCGAGACACCAAGCAGCGCACGAACATTGGCCGACATATCGGCATTCAGCGCAAGGTCAATGATTGTGAGGCGGTCCGGGCGGTCGGCTCGCGCCAGTGCCACCAGGTCGGCATCCAGCGCTCCCCCGCTCGTTCCACTGCAGGCCACCACCAATGCGACCTGGGACAGCGCAATCTGTAGCTGATCGGAGGAAACCGCTACTGCTTGGTGGGTGGCCGCGAAAGACTCAGCGCGACCACTGGGCGAATACACCAGTAAATCGGTGCAGCCACGATCCCGGAGGGCGCGGGCAACCACCCGCGCGTAGGCACCGGTACCGATTATCAACGCCGGTCGCCCAGCCAACGGTCCATCGTGCTCCTGCGCAACGTCCAAGGCCACCGATGCAATGGACCGCCCGGCTGCGCCCAGCCCGGTGCCGGCGGCGACTTTCTTTGCCGTCCGAGAGGCGTTCTGGAACAAGCGGTTGATCGCCGGGGACGCAGTGCCCTCCAGTTGAGCACGCTGGAGGGTCTTGGAGACCTGACCGGAGATCTCGGCCTCGCCGACGACCATCGAATCCAGACCGGCCGCGACGGTGAACAGATGCGCAGCCACCGGCGCGCCAACCCGTACCCGAAGCTGAGCGGAGACTGTTTTCTCATCGACTCCGGAGAGTTCGGCAAGCTGGCCGGTTACCACTTCAACAGCGTCATGGAATCGACGGGCGTCCAGATAGATCTCCACCCGGTTACAGGTGGCCAGGACGGCCGCGCCGGCCACGGGACCGGTCGGGTCGCTGGGATCTACTAGATGGCTGCCGAGATCGGTGGCTCCGGCCGAAAGGCGTTCGAGGTCGCTCAGATCCAGATCGTGGTGGGAAACGCCGAGGACCATGAGCACATTGGCGATGCTACCGCTGCCGGCTCTACGAAACGTAGTAAGGCGATCCTAACTCCGCGCATATCCCCACCTGCGAGAACATCGCCGCCGGATCAATGTGTCCGAAGTCATGCCGGCGGGCCCACCTTCGCCAGTGCAGGACGACCGCTCCCGGCTCGACATGACTACCGCTCCCGGCGTGACATGACTTCCGCTCCCGCCTCGACATGACTTCCGCTCCCGCGATGAGGGACAATGGAGGCGATGATTGCCAACACCCCCCTCACCGTCGCTGCGTCGACGCTGCCTGCCGACCATCCCTTCGTGGACGGCCGCACTACCAACGCACCCCTGCTGCAGGCGTATCGAGGTGAGAAACCATCGAGTCTCCCCGTCTGGTTCATGCGCCAGGCGGGCCGGTCGCTACCCGAATACCGGGAGTTGCGTCGCGGGGTCGGCATGCTCGAATCTTGCGTGCGACCGGAGATGGCCGCAGAGATAACTTTGCAACCGGTACGACGTCACGGTGTGGATGCAGCAATTCTGTTCAGTGACATCGTCGTCCCGCTGAAGCTGGCCGGGATCGATGTGGAGATCGTGGCCGGCGTGGGACCGGTGGTGGCACATCCGATCCGGACGGCGGCCGACGTCGCGGCGCTGCCCGAACTCGACCCCGAAGCGCTGGCCCCGATCGCTGC
>JBBSUU010000180.1:0-6383 GCA_038234115.1 Mycobacteriales bacterium | reverse complement strand
GCCGGCGCCAAGGCGACCGTCAAGTAGTTTTTCTTTCCGGGCCTGGCTCGGACACAGTTTTACCTGCGAGAGGGCGGGTCCGCGAGTGCGGACCCGCCCTTTTGGCGTTCGTGGGAACGCTGGGTGCCGCCGGGAGCTTTGAGCTGGGCCGTAGGCATTGATCTCCGACTGCGGCATTGATCAAAGTCGGCGAAAAGATCGAAAACCCGGACGGATCGCCAACTTTGATCAATGTCGACGGGTGGGCGGGACCGGGTGGACAGGGGTGAACGGGTGGGCTGGGGTGAACGGGTGGAGAGGGGGGACGGGTGGAGAGGGGGGACGGTGAGGCGTCAGACCGTCTCCGGACGGTAGGCCACCTGAACCAACGTAGGCCGCCGGCCGCGCCGAACCGGAGAGCCGCGGCCGGGTGGTTGCGCGCTGAGCGAGGCTCCCGGGAACAACGCGCCTTCCTGCCGATCCCCGGCCAGCAACAGTCCGGTAGCACCGCTTTCCCGCATCCGCTGGATCACCGGTTCGTGCATCGCCCGGCCGGCGCCGCCGGAGCGGCGCGCGATGATCAGATGAAAACCGAGGTCCCTGGCCTGCGAGATGAACTGGATGAACGGGGCCAGTGGGCCGGCGCCGCCGGGGGAGAGCAGATCGTGGTCCACCACGATGAATATCCGTCCCCTTCCTATGTGAATCGAAATCTCGAGACCTTTAGTGATTGTGTTCGAATGTTATACGCTGGCTATCCATTCAAATCCAGCTTGGAGCGGAGTTACTTCGACGAGTCTGCGGATAAATTCAAATCACAGGTCTTTGCTATCGACCCTAAAACTGTCGAAGATGCTGCATTTTGGTGGGAAATTTATTGGAGCATTATCGGTGATGATTATTCGGTTCAGGTAGAAGAAGACTAGAGCCCGATAACAGCAGCGAGCCCAAATCTCAGCCACGACTCCAGCGATGTTCGGTGGTGCCCAGCGCGTCGCTGTTGCGGCCGAAGGGTTCCGACGGTGGTGACGTGCTCGAGGCCGGGGGTTGCCTTCTGGTCAGTCGACGGTGTGGACCTACGACGTGGTGGGCCAGTCGGTAGAGGTGAACACCGATGCTCAGCCTGGAATATGACGCCGTCGGTCGGTTGGTCGGGCGTGACCTTGCTGCCGGTGATCGTCTGGTGTCGGCGCCGGGGTTGGTTCGCCGGATTGTCAGTCAGGCGCTGAGCGGTTCCGTGAATGAAAATAGTGATGTTATGGCTGGGCCGGTGGTGGCCAGGCAGCTCAGTTGCCGCACCGATGGTGTTCTTACTGCGGTGTTGGACCAGATCACCTGCGGGGAGCGGCGTTTCGACCTGGATCCGATGGGCAGGGTCCGCCGGGTGGACGCCGGGAACTGGTCTGAGTCCTGTCAGTACGACGGGTCCGGGAACGTAACGCTCGAAGATGTGATGGCGGGCGAACCTGTGGTTGGTTCGGGTTCGCGCGATGCGTTTGGTGCTGGACTGTCAGGTGCTTCTGCGGTTGAGCCCGGTGCCCGGGAGTATGCGGGTTCGTTGGTGACCCGGGTGGGTCACAGTAGTTTTCGGTATAACTCAGATGGTCGCCTGATCACCCGGCCGCGTTCTATGTTGTCGACCAAGGCTGAGGTTACGCAGTTCGGTTATAACTCGCAGGATTTGATGGTGTGGGCGCTGACGCCGTCGGCTGAGCGTTGGCCTTACACTGATGGCCCGATGGGCCGTCAGGTGCGTAAGCAGCGCCTTGACGTCGGCGGAAACGTATTGGCGCAAAAGGTTTTCGTGTGGGATGGTGCGGTTGGCGTAGGGGATCACCAATCTCGGTGGTGTTGGTGGTGGTCAGATTCGGAGTCGGGAGTACGAGCCGGGGACGTCCGGAGACTTTGACGGGCCCCATGGTTCCCGGAGCCGGGTTGGCAGACTGGGGTCATCTCGATTCCGAAGGAGATCCGATGAAATACACCACGAGTTCCGCCGGCGGTTGCTCGATCTGGTCAAGGCTGGCAAGTCCGTCTCTTAGGTCGCTATGGCGTGGGACACACACGCCATGACCAATGCCGAGTTGAGGAAAATCGTTGCAGCGCAGATGAAGTCTGCGGGTTGGTTGAAGTACTCGAAGGGTTGGTGGCTGCCGGAAGGGGATCTGGCTTGGGCTGTCTCGTTAGAGAAAGATCGATATCATCCGCGGTTCGAGCTTCTGGTGGGGTGTTGGCCGAACTTGGGTCCGGGAGAGCCGGCTGAATCTGCTGGCGTCGCTCAGGTCAGCGTGCAGGCCTATCGCCTGCTGCCGAAGCCGGGATCGGTAAGCGCTGACGAGGGCATCGACACGGCGGCCAATGTCGACATCATGGAGGCTTTCGATTTGCGTATCGGGCAGGACGATGAGGTCCGCGAGAATTCTATTTCTGCCGTACTCAATCATGTAGATAGATTCACCCGGGCGCATCTGCCGTTTGAATCTGTCTTCCAGTCTCATGAGGCGGGCGCGCTCAATGGTCCTAGTGTGCGGAAGGAGACCTATGAGCTCTTTCAGCAGCGGCGGGATACGTGAAGGCATCCGGCTCAACTAGGTCGTTGTCGCTGGCCAACGATCTCACTGAACTGCGGTTCGGGTGCGGAACTGCCTCGGGGTTGCCGAAGGCGCAAAGATTCAGTCCGTTGAATTTTGGCTGCCAGAACGGTTAGCGGAAAAGTGCGTTGAGGGGCATTTGAGTCGGTGGTAAAAAAAGGTCCTTCGTGGTGGATGGGCGACGCGAGCAGATAAAATTGAACGTCGTTGGCGAGGATGGAACTGAGCGCCCGCTGGACCCCGAGGGGGAGGAACTGCACGCTGTTTTCCGTTGACGGTTGGACCAAAGTCCGTCATACCGGCCGCGGGGAGCAAAGTCAGCCCGCTCTCAGACGCCGACCCCCTGCTCTCTCAGGTACGCAATATCAGCGGCCTGACCATCGCCGGGAGTCTCTACGATGACATCGGAACCGGCTTTTGCGCACACTTCGGCGAGCATGACCGGGTCAATGGTGCCGGTGTCGAAGTTTGCGTGTCGATCAGCGCCGGAGTCGAAACTGTCTCTTGAATTATTGGCGTGAATCAGGTCGATCCGCCCGGTGATCGCCAGCACCCGGTCCACTATGTCGGCCAGATCCTCACCGCCGGCGTAGGCGTGACAGGTGTCCAGACAAAAGCCCGGATTGAATTCGCCGATGGCGTCCCAGAGCATCGCCAGCCGATCAAAGCGCCGGGCCATCGCAAAGTTTCCCCCTGCTGTGTTCTCCAGCAGGATCGGAAGCGGGAAGCCGCCGGTCTCTTGAACCCGTTCAAAAGCCTTGCGCCAGTTATCAATTCCCTTGGCCGGATCATCCTTCGCGGTGACGTGACCGCCGTGGACGACAAGGCCCTTGGCGCCGATGCCTGCGGCGGCGGCGGCGTGTTGACCGAGGATCTTGCGGCTCGGCATCCGGACCCTATTGTTCAGCGTCGCCAGATTAAGCACATAGGGCGAGTGGATGTAGACGGCCAGATCAGAGTTGCGGATCGCCTCGGCGTGTTTGTGTTCTGTCGGCGCCTTCCAGTCCTGTGGGTCGGCCAGGAAGAACTGGATCGCCTGCGCACCGACGGCAGCAGCAGCGGTCAATGGATCAACGGAATCGACGTGGGCGCCAACAACAGACATGACATTCAGGTTAGTGGTTCGCACCGACAGCAGGGCTGAATCCCGGTCCCTCATGGCACTTCGTCCAGCCCAAGAGTGCGAATCGGGCGAAACTCATAGGCACCTCTACCTAGGGTCAAACACCCGGGGCGGCGCATCCCGTTGTCTGATGTTTCGGAAATTTGTGTTTCTTTTGAGAGTGTTTGGCGTCCTAGTCTGCGGAATTTGTTGGCAGCGGATGGATCGTCGGAAGGTGGACGGGCCACCGCGGCAGAGCTCAGAGTGTCAGCCCGATTGCGGCGGGGGGCACTGAGGGGGCCGTCGACAGCCCGGATTCGAGTGACGAGGATGGTGATTCGGCCGACGGCATGCCCGGCGCCACGACGACCGGTCCGTCCGGCGTCACGCCGTCCAGCAGTACTGCCTCGAGCACGTCCAGCTGTACTGCCTCGAGCACGTCCAGCGCCACCGCCTCGAGCATGTCCACTACGGAGGAACCGCCGGCATCACCTTTCCCAGCGGATATGTGCGCGATTTTACCATCGCCGATCTGAATCTGGATGTTCCTGAGCAGGAACCCGAGGAGAAGGCAGCGGGCCGGAACGAGCGCTTCTTCTACAGCGGGGCACTTCCCGAGGGGCCGGTCTCGGCCAATGTGTTCCTTGGATCCTTCAAGTTTGATGCACAGGATCCGGCCGGCGGCGCGGCGGACATCGTGCCGGTGGAAATTGCCGGCCGACCGGGGGTCACGTATTTCGGTTCCGGTGCAGCGCAGAATCGCTGCACCGCGAATTTTGCTGCCGGTGACACTTCGGTCTACGTCGGAATCTCCGATGAGCGCGGCGACGCCTCGACGTGTCCGGTCGCTATTGCCGTCGCCGCGAAAATCGCCGAGCAGTTTCCGGAGCCGATCTCGAACTGATTCGGGTCACCGGCAGCAATTCCCCAAGCGGCGCCGGTGGCAATTCCCCAAGCGGCACCGGTGGCAATTCCCCACGCGGCGCCGGCAGTGAACGCGCACCTGCGTCCGGAGGCTGAGAGCGACCGGGTGAGGCGATCTTTCCCGCCGTTGTCGCTCATTCCCGCTGCTGCGGCGCCGGGAAGAAGCCAGACGGTGAGGAAAGGCTCAAGGGTTGTCAAGAGCGGGTAGTAATCAGCCACGCCCCGGATTTGCCGGGACCGTTGATCGAGTGCCACCCACGCCACGCCGAACGGGACCCCGTTGCGCCGGTGGAATGCCGGTGGCGACCGAGGTCGAGTTGTTCATGGTGCCCGGCAACCACCTGGGACACGAAAGTTAACCGCCCGTCGGGTCTTGACTAATCCAGGGGTGAGGGGTCACGCTAATCACAGGCATCACCGCACCACCGCACCACGAGACCGCAGATAACCGCTGGCCCGGGCGTGATTCACCGCCCCAAAGCCGGCGGCACGGCAGACGCGAAGACGACCTCCCTGGGCAGGGGAGGCAGTAGTGTAGCTGCATTTTCGGTCGAAGTGGGGGTAGCCAGTGGACAGGTGTGTCTTTTGCCGCTAGCATGGAACTTTGCGCTGCCCTCTTTGTGCTGCCCTCGTTCAGTTACTGACCGCCCAGGCTCGATTTCTGCCCACCAGCAGGAACGTCAAAATACCTGGCGTTCGTTTCTTGCTGCGTGGCGACAGTTCCTCGAGGATTCGCAGCGTGCAGCGAAAAGCAATGAATCGCTGACTCAGGGTCGCCTCTGAGCCAGCCGATAGTTATCGACGGCGCATGTCCTTGGAAGGACGAATCTTGGCAGTCACCAGCACGCCCGAAAGCAACAACAAGGCCGACGGAACCCTCAAGCCGCTCCCCGGAGCGCCCAAGAGAGTTTCCTTTGCAAAACTCCGTGAACCGCTGGAGGTACCGAACCTTCTTGCTCTGCAGACCGATTCCTTTGACTGGCTGGTCGGTGATCCCGGCTGGAAGTCCCGCCAGGAAGATCCGGAGATGCCCAGTGGGCTCGACGAAATCCTGGCAGAAATATCTCCCATCGAAGACTTTTCCGGCGAATTGTCGCTGCGTTTCTTCGACCCTCGCTTCGACGAGGTCAAGGCGAACGAGGAGGAGTGCCGCGACAAGGACATGACCTACTCGGCGCCACTGTTCGTCACCGCCGAATTCATGAACGGCGAGACCGGCGAAATCAAGTCGCAGACCGTCTTCATGGGCGACTTCCCGATGATGACCAGCAAGGGCACCTTCATCATCAACGGCACCGAGCGTGTCGTGGTGTCCCAGCTCGTGAGATCGCCAGGCGTGTACTTCGACCGCACGATGGACAAGCTTGCCGGCAAGGAAGTTTTTGCCGTCAAGGTGATCCCGTCCCGCGGTGCCTGGCTCGAGTTCGACATCGACAAGCGCGACACCATCGGCGTGCGCATCGACCGCAAGCGTCGCCAGCCGGTCACCGTGCTGCTGAAGGCGCTCGGCTGGGATGCCGACCGCATCCGCGAGCGTTTCTCCTGGTCGCCAGTATTGATGGGAACCCTGGAGAAGGACCACATCGCCGGCACCGACGAGGCCTTGCTGGATATCTACCGCAAGCTGCGCCCGGGCGAGCCCCCGACCCGCGAGTCCGCGCAGGCCCTGTTGGAGAACCTGTTCTTCAAGGACAAGCGCTACGACCTGGCCAAGGTCGGGCGTTACAAGCTGAACAAGAAGCTCGGCCAGACCGCTCCGACCTCCGTCGGCACGCTGACCGAGGACG
>JBBSUU010000179.1:0-6386 GCA_038234115.1 Mycobacteriales bacterium | reverse complement strand
AGGCGGTATCCGACCAATTGGGAGAGCGCCGCGGGCAATACCGCAGTGGCCCTGCGAGTGGTGCCCGATCTTGCCGACGTCAGGGTTCTGCGGACTTGGTCCGGGATCATCGTCTTCACCAACGACTTCTCCCCCATCGTCGGAGAATCTGCGTTAGTACCGGGGTTTTTCGCCTGCGTTTCGTCGACCGGATTCACCTTCAGTCCAATGTTCGCCGCTCAGCTGGCCCAGAAAATGGTAACCCCGCACGACAGCCCGGCATTTCCCGAGCGTTACTCACTTGACCGCGCGACCACCGCGCTACGCACCTGACCGGAGGCATCACAGATGAATCGCGACGACGTCAATTGGCAGGGGTACCTGCCCGCCTTTGTCACTCCTTTCCACGAGAACGGTGACCTGGATCTGCCTACCCTGCGCGCCCTGGTGGATCACTACGCCGACCAAGGAATGCACGGCATCATGGTCAACGGCACCTGCGGTGAGTGGTTCTCCCAGTCTTCGCTGGAACGCCGGCAGGTGGCCGAGGCCGCCATTTCGCAGGCCGCTGGACGAATGACCGTCCTCGTGGGCTGCACCGCCTACACCGCACGGGAAACCGCTGAGTTTGCCAACCACGCACTGGGCGCCGGTGCCGACGGCGTCCTGGCCTCCCCGCCGCCATATGCCAAGCTTTTCCCGAACGGGGTCATCGCCTTCTATGAGGATCTCTCGGCAGCTGTCGATGGTCCGCTGGCGGTCTACAACTGGCCGCACGGCAGCGGCATCGACATCGACACCGAACTGGCCGACAGGTTGGCCGATATCGAAAATGTGGTCGCCATCAAGGACAGCACCCCCAACGCAGACCAGTTCTTCGCCACCTCTACCAAAGTTCAAGATCGTGTCCGGGTATTCGGTCCGTACATGTCCACCCGCGGGGTCCAGGTGCTGCGAACCGAGGGTGGTGATGGCACCATCGGGGGTGGCTCACTCTATGGCCGACCTGATCCGCAGTTCTGGGAGTCCTATTGGCATGGCGACCTCGAAGGCCCACTCGCCCACGCGATCAAGGGTGATCGACTTTTCGAAAAGCTCTGGCTACCAGGTGGCTGGGCCGGCAAATATGGCGCATACCAGAGCCAACTCAAGGCCCTGATGGCAATGCTGGGACAACCGGGCGGGCACGTGCGCCGCCCGCGACTGCCGGTCACCGATCCGGCGAGCCTGGAAATCATGCGGCAGGTGCTGGTCGAAGAAGGTCTCCTACCGGCTCCGGTGAGTGCCTGATGGGAAATCGACTGCCGCTGCCCGGTGGACTATCCCGCGGGCCGGCGGTCAGTATCTCCATTGACGGTCGGCAGGTGAGCGCCCATCTTGGGGAAAGCATCGCCGCGGTACTGATGGTCGAGGGTGAGCTGACCACTCGGACCACCAAAACTGGCGAACCACGCGGGGTCTTCTGCGGGATGGGCGTGTGCTTCGACTGCCTGGTGATCGTGGACGGGATCCCCTCCACCCGCTCGTGTCTGACCTGGGTGGCCGACGGGATGCAGATCCAACGCCAGTCCGGACCGGGCAACCCACTCACCTAATCCGGCAGTGCAAATGTCACCCCAAACCGGCAATACACAGGTACTTCAGTTCGGTGAACTCATCCATACCGTGCCGCGAACCTTCGCGGCCCACCCCGGATTCCTTCACCCCACCGAAAGGTGCACCCTCATAGGAGATCAGACCGGTGTTGACGCCCACCACACCGAATTCAAGCGCTTCACCGACGCGCCACATCCGGCCGAGATCGGCGGTGAAGTAGTAGGCGGCCAGTCCGAAGGGGGTGTCATTCGCCAACTGCACCACTTCCTCTTCGGTGTCGAACTTGATCACCGGAGCAACCGGTCCGAACGTCTCCTCCTGGGCGATCAACATCTGTTGATTAACACCGAGCAACAGTGTCGGCTCGAAGAAGGTTCCGCCCAGCAAATGTCGGTTCCCGCCGACCGCGATCCTCGCGCCGCCCTGGACCGCGTCAGCAATGTGCCGCTCTACCTTGGCCACCGCAGCCTCGGTGATCAACGGCCCCTGTTCGGATTGACTGTCGAAACCATTTCCCACCCGGAGGTTCTCGATGGCCAGTCGGAACTTGACGACAAACTCGTCATGAATCCCGGCCTGGACAAACACCCTGTTGGCACATACACAGGTCTGTCCCGCATTTCGGAATTTCGAAGCCATCGCCCCGGCCACCGCGAGGTCCACATCGGCATCATCGAAGACAATGAATGGTGCGTTGCCGCCAAGCTCCATGGCAACCTTCTTGACCGTTCGGGCGCTTTGGGTCATCAGCAGTTTGCCAATTCTCGTCGAGCCGGTGAAGCTCAGGGCCCGTACTGCCGGGTGCGAGGTCAGGATCTCCCCCACCATCACCGGTTCGCCTGGGATCACCGCGATCACGCCGGCTGGGATACCGGCCCGGTGGGCCAATTCGGCAAGGGCGGTAGCCGAAAGTGGCGTCTCGGGTGCAGGTTTGATGATCATCGGGCAGCCGGCCGCCAACGCTGGGCCGGCCTTGCGCAAAATCATCGCGGACGGGAAGTTCCAAGGTGTGATCGCGGCTGTCACACCGATCGGCTGGCGCAGCGTGAGCAATCTGCGACCATCAACGTTGGTCGGGATGATCTCCCCGTAGCTGCGCTTGCACTCCTCGGCGTACCACTCGACAAAGCCTGCTCCGTACAAAATCTCACCACGCGCCTCGGCCCATGGCTTGCCCTGCTCCGCGGTCAGAATGGTGGCCAAATCGCCTGCGTTCTCAACGATCAGGTCAAACCACCGGCGCAAAATCCGCGATCGACTGGTGGCGGGCAGTTTCCCCCAGGCAGGTGCCGCGGCCTGGGCGGCGGCGATGGCGTCCTGCACGTCAGAGCCGGAGGCGCTGGCCATCGACGCAATCTGCGCGCCGGTTGCAGGATCGAACACATCGGTGCAGGCACCGTCGGCGGCACTGACCCACTCGCCGTTGATGTACAAATGCTCTCGCAGCAAACCACTTTCACGCAGGCTGCTGAGGTCGTAGCCACTACCTGTGTCGGAGTTGGTACTAGGACTGGACGTCATGCTGGTCTCCTGAAGGCGCCGTACCGGCTGCTCGAATGTAAACCGCGGAATAAGGCAAGTGATCGTATTGCGTGCAATTGTACGCTTTGCGCCCACAATTTGATACAGTCAGGCAGCACTCAATCGACAACTCTCACCACGAATGCGTAGGCGCAGTATGAAAACCGAGGATGTTGACAAGCAGTTCGTATTCCACCCCTTTACCAACCTGAGTGAGCATGAAAAGACCGGCCCACTGACGATTGTCAAGGGACACGGCAGCACGCTCACCGATGCCGCAGGCAAGACCTATCTGGATGCGATGGCCGGGTTGTGGTGCGTCAACATCGGATACGGCAACGCAGAGATGGCCGAAACATTGCGTGCGCAGTGCCTACAACTGCCGTTCTACCATTCGTTCGCCTCGATGGGCAGCGAGCCGGTGGCGGCACTGGCTCAGCGATTGATTCAGATGTCGCCGGTGCCGATGTCGAAGGTGTTCTTTGGTAACAGCGGCTCCGACGCCAACGACACCCAGGTCAAGCTGCTGTGGTACTACAACAACATTCTGGGTCGCCCGAACAAGAAGAAGATCATCTCCCGGATGCGCGGCTACCACGGGGTCACCGTGATGTCTGCCAGCCTGACCGGTTTGCCCGGCATGCACGCAAACTTCGACCTACCACTTCCGATGGTCAGGCATGTCCGCGCGCCACACTCTTTGTGGGAACAGGCCGAAGGAGTCAGCAACCAGCAATTCCTGGCCGATCTGGTCGACGAGCTGGAGCAGATGATCTTGGCCGAGGGTCCGGAGACCGTCGCCGCCTTCATCGCCGAACCACTGCAGGCGGCCGGTGGAGTGATCATTCCACCCGAGGGATACTTCCCGGCGATTCAAGCCGTTCTGAACAAGTACGACATCATGCTGATCGCCGACGAAGTTGTCTGTGGATTCGGTCGCACCGGAAACGCTTTCGGATCACAGTCATTCAATATGGAACCGGATTTGATTACCGTGGCCAAAGGCATCACCTCGGCCTACATTCCGCTCTCTGCCTGCATCGTCTCGGAGAAGATCTGGGATGTGCTCAAACAGGGCACCGGGGTTTTCAGCCACGGCTACACCTACTCCGCGCATCCGCTGGCCGCGGCCGCGGCTCTCACCAATCTGGACATTATCGAGCGCGATGGTCTGCAACAACAGGCAAAGGCCCGGGGCGACTACCTCGCCACCGCCCTGCAAGATCAATTCGGTGGCCACCCGCTGGTCGGTGACATCCGTGGATTCGGGTTGCTCGGTGCCGTCGAATTCGTGCGCAGCACTTCCCCACTGACCGCCTTTGATCCTGCTCAGGGAGTGGCTGCCGCGGTAACGCGCCGGAGCCGGGAGCATGGCGTCATCACCCGGGCGTTACCCGCCGCGGACACCATCGCTTTCTCGCCACCATTCGTGGTAACCGAAGCCGAGATCGATGAAATGGTGAGTGGAACCCGTCGGGCCCTGGACGAGGTGGCGCAAGAGCTGCGGCTCCTGCCGTGACCCAGACCCCTGTCGTGGGAGTCATTGTCAACCCGGTTGCCGGTATCGGCGGTCGATTGGCTCTGCACGGCTCCGACGGATCGTCCGGCGTTCTGGCGCGCGAGCGCGGTGGCGTTTCTGTTTCTCCGCAGCGGATGAGCCAGACCCTGCGCGTGCTGCTGGATTCATTTCCCACTGTTCGGGTGCTCGCTGCCGCCGGTGAGATGGGCGCTCGGGTGGTTCAGGCGGCCGGTGTCAACTGCGATGAAATCCCGGTCCGTGCCGATGACACCACCGCTGCTGACACCCGGTCGGCAGCAGTGTCGATGCGTGACAGTGGTGTCAGTCTGATCATCTTCGCCGGTGGCGACGGCACCGCGCGGGACATCTTCGAGGCCGTGGGTGCCACGGTTCCCATCATCGGGGTACCGGCCGGGGTCAAGATGCACTCCGCGGTCTTTGCCGTCCATCCGGGGGCGGCCGGCGCGGCGGCGGCGGCGTACTTGGCCGACCCGGTCGGAATCGGAACCATCGAGGCCGAGATCGCCGACGTTCGGTCCGGCGAAGCAGCCGGCAGCGTCACTATTTTTGGTGTCGCTTCGGTACCCCGGCAGCGGACATCACTGCAATCGATGAAAGCCGGGCCGTCTCGTGATGCGGAGGCCGATCTGGCGGCGCTGGGACGGGAAGTTGCCGGTGAAATGCGACCCGGGCGACTCTATCTGCTCGGGCCCGGTACGAGTGTCGCTCATGTCGAAACAGCCCTTGGTATCGAAGGTTCCGTCATTGGCGTCGACGCTGTACTCGACGGCGCCCTGATCGCGGCTGACGCCACGGAGGAGCAACTGCTGGACCTGATCGGGCGGCATCCGGGCGCCACCTTGGTCCTGGGCGTGATCGGCGGTCAGGGATTCCTGCTCGGTCGCGGCAACCAGCAGATCAGTGGACGGGTGCTGGCCGCGGTCGGTGCGGCCAATATCGACATACTGGCATCTGAGAGCAAGATCGCTTCGCTGGATCCCCCGGTGTTGCGGATCGATCTGGACGATGATTCACATGCCGGGAGGCTGACCGGATATCGCCGGGTACGTACCCGGCCGCGGCACAGCACGGTCCTAAAAGTTGTCAGGTAGTACGAGAGCTTTGGTTCAAAAAGCCCAGTGTGACAAGGAGAGCCCGGATGACGACAGCCCACCCCTACATGCCCAACTCCGCCCCGGAAACAAAAGCAGCGATGATGGCAGCGGTTGGTATCTCTGATATCGAGGACCTTTTCGAACAGATACCGGCCGAGCACCTGGCCAAGAGCCCGATTGGCCTGGCCCCCGGGATCAAGGCCGAGGCCACATTACGGCGCAAAGTAGAAACCTTACTGCGTGAGAACGACACCTGCGCGGAGAATCTCAACTTTCTGGGCGCCGGCTGCTGGCAGCACTACATCCCCGCCGTGGTAGACGAGATCGCGGGCCGGTCCGAGTTTGTCACCTCGGAGTGGGGTACCGCATCATCGGATCTGGGACGCAACCAGGCCTGGTTCGAGTTTGCTTCTCAGCTCGGTGAACTGCTCGGAATGGAGTTTGTCGGTCTACCGGTGTACAGCTGGGGCTCTGCTGCCGGATATGCAATTCGGATGTCGACCCGCATCACCGGTCGACATCGAGTACTGGTGCCGGCATCCCTTGATCCGGAGCGGCTGGCCGTGATCCAAACCTACTGCGGTCCGGACGGTATGGAGCGTTCAATCGAATTGGTAATGGTCAACTTCGACCCGGCCAATGGCCGCATCGACCTT
>JBBSUU010000178.1:0-6407 GCA_038234115.1 Mycobacteriales bacterium | reverse complement strand
TCGTTCGTGAGGCTGGACGTCACCGAGGATTCGAGTTGGGAAGCTGCCATCGCCGCAACAGTGTCCGAACTAGGCGGACTGGACATCGTTGTCAACAACGCGGGTATTGAGATCTCATCGCTGGTCATCGACACCGACCCGGCCAACCTGATGAAGATGCTGCAGGTGAACGTGGTGGGAACCGCACTCGGTGTGAAGCATGCGTTCCGGGCCATGAAGCCGGGGGGTGTTGCCGGAAACGGCGGCAACGTCATCAACATCGCCTCCGTCGCTGCCACCATTGCCTTCCCCGGTATCTCGGGCTACTCGGCCACCAAGTCGGGGGTGGACCGGCTGACCAGAGTGGCAGCAGCGGAGTCCGGTGCATTGGGCTACGGAGTTCGGGTGAACTGCATCTACCCAGGACTGGTTCCAACCGCAATGGGTGCGAAGCTGGCCGCCGATATGGTGGACCTCGGCCTGGCTGAGAGTGTCGAAGCCGCGATCGGCAACGTGGTGGCCCTGACCCCCGCCGGTCGTCTCGGGCAAATTGCTGACATGGCCGACGTGGTGGTCTTTCTCGCCTCTGACGCGGCACGTTTCATCAATGGGGCCGGAATTCCGGTCGATGGCGGCATGGGAATGTAGGGCGGCATGGGAATGTAGGGCGGCAGGGGACTGTAGGGCGGCATGGGAATGTAGGCCAGAATCAACCGATCTCCCGGCGCCTCGAGGTATTGACCGCGGGGCGCCGGGGCCTCGCTCGCCATCAGGGGTTCTTCCAGAAGGGGTTTCACCGATGCGCCTGACCGATTACTTGGACAAGGGAGCATCTCTCGGCCCGGACGCGCCGTGCCTGGTGCTCGGGGACCAAGTGCGTGACTACGGCCAGGTGCAGAAGCTGTCCTATCTGGTGGCCCGGGCGCTGGGCCGGTCCGGTGTGGCGGCCGGCCAAAAGGTGGCCATCCTGTCGGCCAACGACTCGCTTGCCTTTTCCTGCGTCTTTGGGATCTCCCGGGCCGGAGTCATCTGGTGCCCGATCAACCCACGGAACGAGGCAGCCGAGAACGCTGATCTACTCGACTTTTTCGACTGCACGTGCTTGATCTACCAAGGCTATTTCGAGCCGTTGGTCCAGCAGATGCTGCCCGGACTACCCAAGCTGACCACCTTGGTCTGTTTGGACTCGCCGGAACCTGCATCACCGGCTGTCGGGTTTGACACCTGGACCCAAGGGTTGTCCAACGAGCCCATGTTCGTGGAGGTGGTCGACGATATTGCGATGATCGTCGGCACTGGCGGCACCACCGGAAAGCCCAAGGGGGTGATGCTGTCCGGGCGGAACCTGGAAACCATGTCGGCGTTGACTTTGATGGGATATCCGTTCCACGGCCGCCCGGTGTATCTCGCTCTTGCACCGCTGACACACGCCGCAGGTGTGCTCTGTTTCCCGGTGATGGCTCTGGGCGGTCGGGTTGTGGTGATGCCGAAACCAGACCTGACGCAGTTCTTGGAACTGGTTGCACGACAACGTGTCACACATACTTTCCTGCCGCCGACCCTGATCTACATGCTGCTCGGTCAGGAGAATCTGGCTACCACAGCACTGTCGTCCCTACAGTGCTTCTGGTACGGGGCCGCCCCAATTTCCGCCGCCCGATTGGAAGAGGCGATCGGTGCCTTCGGGCCGGTGATGGCTCAACTATTCGGGCAGACCGAAGCGCCGATGATGATCTCGATGATGTCCCCGAGTGACCACCTGAATCCGGACGGGTCCGTTGCCAGGAAACGTCTGTCCAGCGCCGGCCGGCCGGCGCCCTTGGTCACGCTGGCCGTGATGGACTCCAATGGTCGGTTGCTGGCGACCGGTGAACGCGGCGAGATTGTGATTCGTAGTTCACTTGTCATGGTCGGCTACTACAAGAACCCCGAGGCGACCGCAGAGGCGGGAAAGTTCGGCTGGCACCACACCGGCGACATCGGCTACGTCGACGCCGAAAATTTTCTCTACATCGTCGACCGTGCGAAGGACATGATCATCACCGGCGGCTTCAATGTCTACTCGGCCGAGGTCGAGCAGGCCTTGATGGAACGGCCAGAGGTGCAGGACTGCGCGGTTATCGGTCTGCCCGACGAGAAGTGGGGTGAGCGGGTTACTGCGGTTCTACAACTTCATGCCGGACAGTCGATTTCTGCCGACGACGTCAAAGCCTTCGTCAAGTCACGGGTCGGCAGTATCAAAGCTCCGAAGCAGGTGGAGATCTGGCCCGATCTGCCGCGGTCCAAGGTGGGGAAGGTGTTGAAGAACGAGATCAAGGCCACCCTCCTGCGCACATTGCCGTAAGCCCGACCAAGAATGGAGTTTTGACTACCTAATAGGTAGTTTTCGCTCCATTCCTTTCCTTCCCAGTGCTGCTCAGTGGGCCATCGCCAGCGCGGTACGAATCTCGGACAGCACATCCTCCGGTTGATGGAACAGTTGGTGCCAGGTGAAACGTAGAACACGCCATCCTTGCAAAATCAATGCGTTCTGCCGGCGTCGATCATCGTCGAAACGATCGGCATGATGATGAAACGCCCAGCCATCGACTTCGACGATCAGTTTGTACTCACTGAAAAGGAAGTCGGGAAAGCGTCGTCGACCCGCAACCGCCAATGACTTGTTGACCACCCAGCCGGAAATATCGGACTGCCGCAAGAGTCGAACCAGAAGTCGTTCTGATTCGGCCGCCGCCCCGTCCTGGGCTGCGGCCACCAGGAATGCCGCGCGGGTGGACCCGCGACAGCCGGCCAATCTGGACAGTGTCCGTTCGAGTTCATCCAAGGTGACACGTCGTTGCAAGGCGCGATCCAGCAGCACCGATCCTGGTGCCCCCATCTCCACCGCGCCGAGCAAGACCGCACGGGGAAGGCTGACAACTCCGATTGCTCGGTGAATACGCAGATCGCGGGGGTCAATGGTGCGCCTGGTCAGCGTGATTCGGTGGCGCAACGGTGCTGGGACGGACAACCGACGGTGGGGTGCCAGGTTCATCTGGACCGGTCCGTCAAAATTTGGGACAACGTCCCACCACCACAGCGCCCCTGACCCGGCAAGATGGGAGGCGGGGCCGGCCCAGCAACTCACAGCGCGAATCCATCCCGCCTGGGTCAGTTCATGTTGAGCGGCCCGGTAGACCCCCGGCAGCACGCGATGCCATCTTCCGCTCGCGACGGCGCGATCGATACTGCGAATGCTCAGGCCACCCCGGAGCGCCTGACTGCGGTCGATGACCCCGTCGTTCTCCCGAAATACTCTGTCTGCCGCTCCCCAGCCGTCCCCCATAGGAGAAGTTTTGGCCATCGGTGCAGGCAAACCCGAGTGCGATCGCAGAATGTGGATAACTTCCCATCCCCGACGCCACCAGGATTGGAGTTTTAACTACCGAAAAGGTGGTCAAAACTCCATTCGTGGCCAGCGCAGTCGCGGGTCAGCCGAACAAGCCGCCCTTGGGGTTGTTCCCCGGCGAGAGCGAGGCCGCCCAAGCGGCAAAGGCGGACGGATTGCGGGTTTGCACCAAAACGTGACCCGGACCGGCGAAGTCGAAGACGAAACCCTCTCCGGACTTCATCGACTGGATGCTGCGACCGGCCACCGCGCGGCGCATTTGGAACTGCATTCCCAGGTCGTAGGCAACCACGTGCCCGGTGTCGATCGTGATCTGCTCGCCGGCGGCCAGGCTGATGCCATCTATTGCACCGTAGACGCTGACCACCACTTGGCCCTGGCCGGTGGCCTGCAGTCCGAAGCCGCCCTCACCGCCGAACAGGCTGGCCCGGCCGCCCCACTTGGTGTCGATCTCAGTGCCGTAGGAGTTGGCGATCCAGTTACCCCGAGCGATGTAGAACGGGCGCTCCGGCGTGATGTCGATCGGGACCATATTGCCGGGCAGCACGCCGGCCACATCGACCCAGCCGCCCTGGGCCGGAGCTGTATAGGTGGTCACGAAGAAGGATTCACCGGCAAGCACACTGCGCTTGAGCCCGGCCAGCACGCCACCTTCTGCCTTGGCCGAGATCTGCACGCCGGTGCTATGCGCCATCATGGCGCCGCCCTCGACCCGGACCGGCTCGTTGGGTGCCAGGATCAGGCGCGCCACCGTGAATGATGGGTTGTGTCGAATTTGAGTTTGCATCGGCAAACCGTATCCCTGACCGGGACGGTCAGGGACGGGGATGCTGGAATGTTCCGGTCGCCGGCAGAGCCGAATTCACGATAGTGGCCGGGTGGTATTTACGAGGCCAACCGTTCACGGGCGATGCGATCTGATCGGGGTTCGATGCCGCCGCCTGGGTTGATTTCGGCCCACACCTGATCCAGGGACAGGCCAAGGACACCGGCGATAGCCGCGATGGTGGGGAAGGCAGGGGTAGCTACCCGGCCGGACTCGATCTTGCGAAGGGTCTCCGGCGAGACACCCGCATCCAGCGCGACATCGAGCATCGAGCGCGCGCCTCTGGATTGACGCAGCAGGACACCGAGGCGGCGCCCGCGTTCGATCTCAGCAGGAGTGAGGGGCAGTCTGACCATGACACCAACAATAGTACCGGTATAATAGTACCGGTATAATTGTTGGACACTTCGAGGAAGGCCCCGCATGATCGAGATCCTGAACCCCGCGCAGCTGGCCAGTGCCAGAGATACGGGTTCCCTGGTCGCTCATATCCTGCAGACATTGAAAAGTCGCAGCACGGTGGGCACGAACCTGATGGAAATCGACCGGTGGGCCCAGACCATGACTATCGAGGCGGGAGCGAAATCTTGCTACGTGGACTATGCGCCATCATTCGGGCGCGGGCCGTTCGGGCATTACATCTGCACAGCGGTCAATGACGCCGTGCTGCACGGGCTGCCCACTGACTACGCTCTGGCCGACGGTGACCTGCTCACCCTCGACCTCGCGGTTTCGCTGGGCGGCGTGGCTGCCGACGCCGCAATCAGCTTCATCGTGGGGGAAACACGGGACCCGGAAAGTGTCGCGATGATCAGCGCCACCGAACGCGCGTTGAGCGCCGGCATTGCCGCTGCCAGACCCGGAGCCCGCATCGGCGATATTTCCCATGCCATCGGCACCGTTCTGAGCGAAGCGGGCTATCGGATCAACACCGATTTCGGTGGCCACGGCATCGGAACCACGATGCACCAGGATCCCCATATTGCGAACACCGGGAGGCGGGGTCGTGGTTATAAACTGCGCCCCGGGCTGTTACTCGCGCTCGAGCCCTGGGTCATGGCCGACACCGCCGAGCTCGTGACCGACTCCGATGGTTGGACCCTCAGAAGCGTGACCGGCTGCCGCACAGCACACAGTGAGCACACGATCGCAATCACCGCGGACGGCGCCGAGATTCTTACGCTGGCGCAGCCGCCGCAGTCATAAGGGCGAATCTTCAGCGTGTCCAAGGCCGCCGGCGGCCCAGTCGGGCCAGCAATTCCGTCAGATCATCGGTGCAGGCGGAGACGTCCAGCGCGGGTGCGAACATGCCACTCTCCTCGTGATCGCCGGCTTCCTTCACCTGCTGCAGGACTGCGCCAACGAGGTCATTGGGGAAATTGTCGTCGACGTTCATCGCCGCGGACAGGTCCCAGCCATGAACCAGCAGATCAGTGATCAACTGCCATCCGTAGACGGTGGCCTCGACGTCACCGAAGGATAGGTGAACCGTGCGCTCTGCTGCCCCCGGCTCTTCCCAGGCGCTGCGCGAAGCTGCGGCTGCATTCTTCCAGTCTTGCGTCGGGTCATCGCCGAGCACATCGCCGTCAAACTTTTCGCCAACCTCGAGAATCGTTGCACCGTGCATTAATTCAGGTACCCAGAGGTGTTCGGATACAACGTGATTTACCAGATCGCGAACGGACCATTCAGTGTTCGGTGTCGATAGGTCCCACTGGTTGCCGCGGATGGCCTGCACTCGGGAATCGAAATGATTGATGGCGCTTCGGTAGAACGCGAGGAGCTTCATAGCAACCAGTCTTACCCGATCTCGGCCGCGGCAATACTTTCAGAGTTTGATCAGTTTTCGCTTCTTGACGCCGTACCCTGGGGGCAAAGTGCCCTCGGCGAGCATCCGGATGGGACAGCGTTTGCAGCGTGGTTTTGACGCGCAGCACTCTTTCTTGATTTTCATCTTTTTCTTCTTGCCGCCCATGTTTCCAAGCTAACAGTAGGTGTTGTCTTACCAGTTCTCACGTTTCGGAGTGATCCCGACCTGCTGGGACCGGCCCGGCATCACGTGTGTTGGACTGGCAATCTAGCCATCGACCGCCGCGGGAGCGCACATGACGGCATCACCGGGCAACGAGTCGCCGATCGACCGGGCGATCCGGGAGGCCGCTGAGCGCGGTGAGTTCGACAACTTGGCGTCCACTGGCAAGCCACTCAACAGCT
>JBBSUU010000177.1:0-6409 GCA_038234115.1 Mycobacteriales bacterium | reverse complement strand
TGGCGGGGTTACGGCATCCGCCGGCCGTCGTTTTTGTCAGCGCTCATGACGATCGGGCAGTAGATGCCTACGATATCGGAGCGGTGGACTACCTTCTCAAACCCGTTCGTGCCCAACGCCTGTCGGCCGCTATCACCAGGGTGTTGGCCGTGCGTCGGCCGGCGGCCAAGATTAATCCGGACGAGAGCGATGAAATGATCGCCGTCGAGTTGGCCGGCACCACCAAACTGATTGCCCGGTCAACAATTTGCTTCGCTGAAGCGCAGGGGGACTATGCCAGATTGCATGTCGAGGACGGGCGCAGCCACCTACTGCGAACGCCGTTATCGGTCCTGCAGGAACGCTGGGAGCACGCCGGGTTCATCCGGGTACATCGCAGTTACCTGGTACCGATCTCTCGGATCACCGAACTTCGAAACACCAGCAGCGGCCAGCAGATCAAGGTGACCGGTCAGCCTGCACCCGTTGAGCTGCCGGTATCCCGACGGCATGTTCGAGAGCTGAAGGATCGTCTGTTCGGTGCTGCCCGCGGGGCCGGGCATGTCCGCTGACCAGCCGATCCGCCCAAAAAGAGTGCGGGTGGTGCTGGCCGATCGGCGACCGGCCCCGATGCCCATCCCCGCTACCTCGGAAATCAGCAGCCAGACCGATGTGGGGCGGTTGTTGGTGCGTGGCCTGATCAGAGCCCAACTTGCGGCGGCGCTGCGAATTGTCGGGATTGCGGTGCTCATTTTTGGCTCCATCCCGGCGTTGCTTGCGGTCTTTCCCGCGCTCGGCCGGGTGCTGGTGCTGGGTATCCCGCTGCCCTGGCTGGTGTTGGGAGTCCTGGCGTTTCCGTTGCTGTACCTGCTCGGCCGGGTGTTCGCCCGACAGGCCGAACGCAACGAACGGGAGTTCACGCAGATGGTGCAGCGGTGATCGTCAGCCACCCGGCGACCCTGATCGCTGTCATCCTTGTGGTGGTGGCGACGGTGGCGATCGGAGCTTACGGGCAACGATTTGCCCGCACCACGAGTGACTTCCTGGTGGCCTCCCAATCGGTGGGACCAGGGTGGAACGCGGCCGCCATCTCCGGTGAGTACCTTTCAGCTGCCTCATTTCTCGGTATTGCGGGATTGATCGTTCAATTCGGACCCGATGCGCTCTGGTACCCGGTCGGTTTCACCGCCGGCTACTTGGCGCTGCTGCTGTTCGTCGCAGCCCCGCTGCGCCGATCCGGAGCGTTCACTGTGCCGGACTTCGCTCAGATCCGTTGGCAGTCAACGAAACTTCGCAAGCTCAGCACGGCAGCGGTGCTGGTCATTCTGTGGCTCTACCTGGTACCACAGTTACACGGGGCGGGTTTGATCCTGCACGCGATTCTCGGCGTACCGGCCTGGACCGGGATCGTCGTGGTGGGAGTTGCCGTGACCGCCAATGTGATGGCCGGCGGAATGCGTTCGATCACGTTGGTCCAAGCCTTTCAGTACTGGCTCAAACTGGCTGCGGTGGTGATCCCGACGATTTGCCTGGTGGCTTATCTGCGCGGCCGGACGCTGGAGCCGCTGGACACCGACTGGGCCCAACCGGGGATGGGACTCGGTGGACCGCTACCGCTGCCCGAGGTCTATTCGCTGGTCATCGCAACATTTCTGGGCACCATGGGCCTGCCCCATGTCCTGGTTCGCTTTTATACCAATGTGGACGGGCCGGCCGCTCGGCGGACCACCGTGCATGTGCTGGGTCTGCTGGGACTGTTCTATTTGTTTCCCACCATCCTCGGCCTACTCAGCCGGGCCGTGCTGGGCTCACCCGGACCCAACGGCGCCGATCTGGTGTTGCTGGATCTGCCGACAGCTGCGATCCCCGGCCTGGTCGGGTCCCTGCTGGCGGCGTTGATCGCCGCCGGTGCAGTGGCGGCATTTCTGTCGACCTCCTCTGGTTTGGTGGTGGCCGCCGCCGGCGTGCTGTCCACCGACCTGCTCCGCGGCCGGGTGCGGGACTTCCGATTGGCTGCCATGTTGGCCGGCATCATTCCGATCGTGCTGGCACTGGGGACTGTGGAACTGGATATCACCAGGGTGGTGGGGATGGCCTTTGCGGTCGCCGCGTCGACATTCTGCCCGCTCCTGGTACTGGGAATCTGGTGGCGGGGGATCACCGCAATCGGCGCAGCCGCCGGGCTGCTGCTGGGCGGCGGGTTGTCTTTGACCGCTGTCATATTGAGTATTCTTGCCCGCGATGTTTTCGGTGATCTTGGTTGGCTGCTGGCGCAGCCGGCCGTGGTGACGGTACCCATAGCTTTTGCCACCATGGTGCTGGTCTCGTTGGCCACCAAGACCCGGGTACCCGGCGGAGTCGACGGCATCCTGGCCCGGCTGCATCTGCCCGCGAGCACGCCGACCGGCTGACGGTGTGGCGTGGACCACTTAACGCACCAAGTCGACCACTCAACGCGCCTCGCCGGTAGTTGCCGTATTCCCCCTACTTTTCTGCCCGGAACCTTCTTAACGTGTGCGCTGTCACAGTCGTGTTTCGACAAGGAGGTCGAATGCCGCATTCGAATAACACCACCGAGAAAGATTGGCAGGAGGTGCAGGACAGCCCCGAGTTTGCTCGTCTGAGAAAAGCTGTTCGGGGGTTTGCCTTCCCGGTCACCATCGCCTTCCTGACCTGGTACCTGCTCTATGTACTTCTGACCGCCTACGCCCGGGACTTCATCAGTATCAGGGTCTTCGGCAGCGTGAATGTTGGTTTCATCCTGGGCTGGCTGCAGTTCCTGACCACCTTCGGGATCGCCATCGCCTACTCGCGCTACGCCAACCGCAAGGTCGACGATTTGGCCGCGGAAATCCGTATTGAGCTGGAGGCCCAGGCCGATGCCACGACTTCCGCACCGGAAGGTGGGCCGGCGAAATGAGCTTTGTCCCACAACTGGCCGCCGGTGCGGCCCCGTCGGGAGGCGGACATGAGACGCTGACCATCGTGCTGTTCGGTGTCATCGTCGCGTTGACCCTGGGAATCACCGTCTGGGCCAGCCGGCAGAACCGTACCGCCGCCGACTTCTACGCCGGCGGAAGATCTTTCACCGGCTTTCAGAACGGAATGGCCATCGGCGGCGACTATATGTCAGCGGCGTCGTTCCTTGGGATCACCGGGATCATCGCGCTCTACGGGTACGACGGATTCCTGTACTCGATCGGTTTTCTGGTCGCCTGGCTGGTAGCCCTGCTACTGGTGGCGGAGCTGATGCGTAACACCGGGAAGTTCACCATGGCCGATGTTCTCAGCTTCCGGATGCGGCAACGGCCGGTCCGAACCGCGGCGTCGATTTCCACTGTGGTGGTGTCTATCTTCTACCTGTTGGCGCAGATGGTCGGGGCCGGCGAACTGGTCTCACTCCTGCTCGGCGTCAGTTCGGCCGCAGCCAAGAACGGGGTTATCGCCCTGGTCGGTCTGTTGATGATCATCTATGTGGTGTTCGGCGGCATGAAGGGCACCACCTGGGTGCAGATCATCAAGGCCATCCTGCTGATGATCGGTACCGCGGTGCTGACCATCTGGGTGCTCGCCAAGTACGGCTTCAATATTTCCGCGCTGATGGATGCGGCGGCCACCGCCTCCGGTAAGGGTACGTCGTTCCTGGAGCCGGGCCTGCGTTACGGCGTGGAGAATGCCGACGCCACCAAGACTTTGATCTCGAAGTTGGACTTCATCTCATTGGGTCTGGCATTGGTTCTCGGTACCGCGGGATTGCCGCACGTGCTGATTCGGTTCTACACCGTGCCCGACTCCAAAGCGGCCCGTAAGAGTGTGAACTGGGCGATCGGCATCATCGGGTTGTTCTACCTGATGGTGCTCGTGCTGGGTCTGGGCGCGGCAGCGCTCGTCGGCGGCGAAGCCATCACGGCGCAGAGCAAGGGCGGTAACACGGCAGCTCCGCAGCTGGCCGAGGCCCTGGGCGGCCAGGGAACGAGTCTCGGCGCCGCGATGTTGGCATTGATTGCCGCAGTAGCTTTCGCCACCATCCTGGCTGTTGTTGCCGGGTTGGCCTTGGCGTCGTCGGCATCGGTGGCGCATGACCTCTATGCGAACGTCATTCGTCGCGGTAAGGCGACCGACGCACAGGAGATCAAGGTTGGTCGCTGGGCCGCGGTCATCATCGGCGCAGTCTCCATCGGGTTGGCCATTCCGGCGCAGAATTTGAACGTCGCCTTCCTGGTGGCACTGGCCTTCGCCATCGCCGCGTCGGCGAATCTACCGGCCATCCTGTTGTCCTTGTTCTGGCGCAGGTTCAACACTCGCGGCGCCACCTGGGGCATCTACGGCGGCCTCGGCTCGGCGTTGATCCTGCTGATCTTCTCGCCGAATGTTTCCGGCAAGGCGACCAGCCTGTTCAAGACCGTGGACTTCGCCTGGTTCCCGTTGTCCAACCCGGGCCTGATCTCCATCCCGCTGGGCTTCATCTTCGCCATCGTCGGGGCGTTGACCAGTACCGAACTTGACAAGGCCAAGTGGGCCGAACTGGAAGTGCGCTCGCTGACCGGTATCGGTTCGGAGAAAGCGGCTAAGCACTAGTGTTGTCGGCTTCGGTCCGGGTCGGGCACCTACCGGCCCGGACCGAAGCAACTTACCGATGGGTAGGGTGGATTGGTATGACCCTGGCGCAGATTGAACGCGAAGCACTGGCCAACCTTTTCGACCAGGTCGGCCCGGACCACCCCACGCTGGATGAGGGTTGGTTGACAAGGGACCTCCTGGTCCATCTGTTGATTCGGGAACGACGACCGGACGCGGCACTGGGGATGGTGATCAAGCCACTGTCCGGTTGGACCGCGAAGGTGGAGCGTGGATTCGCCGAGCTGCCATGGGCCCAGCAGGTGAACCTGTTCCGGCACGGACCACCCCGGCTCAGCATCGCCGGCATCCCCGGGCTGGACGCGGTGATGAACGGTATGGAGCACTTCATCCATCATGAAGACGTCCGTCGAGGTAAAGAGCCGTGGGAACCACGCAAACTCGATGAGCAGACCACCGAGCAGATCATCAAGATGCTGACCAGTTTTCCGATGTCGTTCGCCTTCAAGAAACTCAAAACCGGCATTACCGTCCGACTTCCCGACGGTCGCACCCTGACGGTGGCCGACGGCGAACCTCGGGTGGTGCTGCATGGCGAGCCCGCTGAGATCCTGCTCTGGGTCTCCGGTCGTCGCACTGCCTGCCGGGTAGAAGTCAAGGGCGAGGACGCGGCGCTCCGCCATCTGGAGTCGGCCATTGCCGACAACTGATTTGTCCGTTCGGGCCGGTCTTACCGCAAAGGCTGCGGCCTGGACACAATCTTGGACAAAACCTTTCGGTGGGCGTGGTAACGGTTTATGGTGGCGTCCCTCAGCGGTAGCGTGAGGGGCATGACAATCTTGAGCGCCGGCCCGACCGGACGTCCCGGACGCCCGTTCGGGACCACCCTGACAGCGATGGTCACCCCGTTCACCGCCGCGGGCAAGCTGGACCTCGAAGCTGCCGCAGGATTGGCCGCCCACCTGGTGGACAACGGCAACGATGGACTCGTGCTCAACGGCACCACCGGTGAGGGACCCACCACCACCGACGCCGAGAAGGCAGATCTGATCAGGGTTGTCGTCGAGGCCGTTGGTGATCGCGCCACCATCGTCGCCGGCGCCGGCACCTATGACCCCGCGCATTCCATCCAACTGTCCCAGCAGGCCGAAAAGGCCGGAGCCCACGGTAGTCTGCTGGTCACCCCCTACTACTCGCGTCCGCAGCAGGCCGGGCTGATCGCCCATTTCACCGCCGGTGCCACCCATCTCTGCATCCAGCCGGTCCATGCCGAGGGTGACTTCGCCGCCCGCGACGCCATGTTCGCCGCGCTGGCGGATACGTAAGGAAGACCCATGCTCACCATCGGCTACAAGGCCTCTGCCGAGCAATTCGCCCCGAGCAGGCTGCTCGACTTCGGCATCCTGGCGGAGCAGGCCGGCTTCGATTCCTGCTTCATCTCGGACCACTTCCAGCCCTGGAAGCACACCGACGGCCATGCGCCCTATTCGCTCGCCTGGCTCGGCGCGCTCGGCGCCCGGACGGAACGGCTGGTGATAGGCACCAGCGTGATGACGCCGACCTTCCGCTACCATCCCTCCATCGTGGCGCAGGCCTTCGGCACGCTGGGCGCCATGTTCCCCGGCCGGGTCATCCTCGGCATCGGCACCGGGGAGGGGCTGAACGAGGTCCCCTCCACCGGCGCCGTCTGGCCCGAATTCAAGGAACGCTTCGCCCGGATGCGGGAGGCGGTGACCCTGATGCGACAGCTCTGGTCCGAGGAGCGCGTGACCTTCGAGGGCACCTACTACCGCACCGAGAAGGCCACCATCTACGACAAGCCCGAGCAGATGGTGCCGATCTACGTCGCCGC
>JBBSUU010000176.1:0-6442 GCA_038234115.1 Mycobacteriales bacterium | reverse complement strand
TAAGTTTCTGATGCCCTATGACGGAGGATCATGCAGATGAATCAACAGTCCGAGTCACCACTGTCGCCGGACGCCCCGGCTGATAGGCGGGTATGCGTCATCACCGGTGCAGCAGATGGGATCGGTCGAGCGATTAGCGAAACGCTGCTCGCAGACGGGTGGTTAGTAGTGGGAGTTGACGTTGACACTGAGCGCCTGAACGTCGTCGCGGGGAAGGCAGCCGGGCACTTCGTGCCCGTGGTTGGCGATGTCGCCGACCGCGACACCCATCGCCGGGCCGGCGAGGCTGCCGCCCAGATCGGCCTGTTGGCCGGCTGGGTCAATAACGCGGGAGTAGAGATGGACGAGCCGGCGCACCGGCTCACACCCGATTTTGTTCGTCGACAAATTGACGTCAACTTGATCGGTACGATGTGGGGCTGCGCGGAGGCAGTCGAACGATTTATGGTCGCGGGCGGCGGCGGTTCGGTGGTCTCGATCAGCTCGATCCAGGCAGTTCGCGGCTACCCCGGGGCTTTCGCCTATGCCGCTACGAAGGGTGCCATCAATGCGCTGACCAGGCAACTTGCAATCGAATACGCCTCGGTAGGGATCCGTGCCAATGCTGTATTGCCCGGGCCGGTGCGAACCACGATGGGGCGGACCTCGCAGTCTCCCACCGATCAATCCACTGAGCCGGACCCGCTGGGTGATGACGTCCAGAGAGCAGCCAGGCATCCTCGCGGCCGGATTGCCGAACCGAGCGAGGTCGCTGCCGTGGCGGCTTTTCTGCTGTCCGACAAGGCCTCCTTTGTCTCGGGTCAGGAAATCGTCGTCGACGGTGCCACCTCGGTGCGCTGCTCCATACTGCCGGTGGACGCGGACATCTTGGCCGCATCGCAGCGGCACTGACGAAACTACCCCTTTCGTCGCGGGCGGCGCGACGAACAATGGCGGTGGTTGCTGGCTGGGTTACTCCGGCCAGACCAAAGCGTGACGATGTTTGTCACGGCTGCTATTTGCTTGAGAGAGATGCTTTCGCACCAGGTTCGGCTTCGCGCCGAAAACTTCGCGCCGAAAACTTCAGACCGAGATCTGTTCGTTTCCGCCCGACCCAGCGGCGTGCATATTTGCTGGGCTGACGTCGGGGGCCTTTCAATGCGAGCGCAGACTCCGGGCAGGCGCCCGCTCCCCCGGCAGTCATGCGCTGCCTTGAACGGCCGGATATTCAGGCGCTGCCAAACGGTGGCCGGCTAGGACGTCCGCACTCAGGGTCCCACCCGTTAAACGCACTAAGTGCGGTGCCAGTACGGCAGTGGGTTCCAGCGTGCTCGACCCAGAAGCAACTCGGGCAACGGTTGGCGGAGATTGGCCCTAAGTGCAGTCCACTCACCGTGACTCTCGACTGGACATACGCTTCCACCCTGTCGGCGGTTTGTCGGATCGGCTCGGCGAGCGTCGAGCCGCCAATTCTGTCATTAGGTCCTGTGGAGAAGGGGCTTACTCCGCCGTAGGGCGCACGCGGTTCCGACAGGTCCAGGCTCGGCCGGTTGCCGTTCCGGCCTGGTTTCCGGCCACAGAATGACGAGGCAAGCCGTCAGCGGTGTTTGTACGGACCGGATGACCTGCTTTGCGGCAGGACCGAGGAAGCACTCGGACAAATGTGCAGTCTCGTTTGTTTTCGGAGCAACAGTTCGAAGGTTCCGGGCTCGCTCCCCGGGTTCAGTGGACTTCTGCGCCTCGTGTCGGATCAAGCATTGCCGACTTCTCACCAGCTGGTTTGGACAGAGGCAGCATTGCGCGGCCAATGATGCGGAACGCGGCGGAGGCCGAAATGGATTCCGGTTGGCTGTGAATATGGGGTTGGAGCTTGCTCAGGATTTGGGCGGCCTTCGCCTTCGGCCAGCTTTGCCCAGAAGGCGTGGTTGTTTCACGTGAAACTTGAGCATCGGAGTCTCAAATTGGCGCGAGAACCAACGCCGTGCTGAAGACCGATCCACGTTGAGTTCAACTTGTAGACCTCGATCTATAGCTGAACCGATCGCCGGCACGCTCAAGCACGAGCAGGGAAAAGGGCTCGGACTGACAGAGCCCAGGATCAAGGCACCCACGGGGACCTTTCCAGAGCCACAAGCAGTGGGTTGCACGCGACGCTTCCGCCGATTCTGGCCTTGTGGATAGGGAGCTTCCCCTAGCCGCCAGTACCTAGCCGGACCCGATGCAGATTATCTGGACGCCATAAACACGGCGGGGTCCATACGCCGTCTAGGTGGGATGGTAGAACACGCCACGGTAGGCGGCCGACAGTCGGTCTGGCTCGGGCGGCGAGACACCGCCGGCGTATTGCCGTTTGCAGCCGGAAAGGCGATGTGCGCTGCCGGATAGATATAGGGCGGCCATACTTGGCCAGAACCTGCTTTCGCTCTGGCAGGCTCATTCTCAGCTGGCGGGGTATGAGTGTTGTTCCCACGACCGTCCGACGGCCATCTCGCGGCACATAAGCGGTCGTCGTAAAGGTGGTTCGCCATAGAGCGTGTGGTGGTCTGAAAGACGCGATGTTTCACGTGAAACACCGCGTACCGGCTTTGCAGACTCGATTCCGGGATTGGTTTGTCTTCTGGCCGACCAGGCGGGCCGGTCTGTAACCAGCATTGCCAGGATGAGACGTACCGAACCCGGGTCCCGCCCACTTCGCGTGCCACCGCGGTTTGAGCAGGACGACGACGAGGCGCACGCGGCGTGCGGGTTGCGCCGGGTGCATTGCCGGCGCTCATAAACCCATAAGGTGTCAGTGCTGGTTCGGTAAGGCCGCCGCGCTTCGGATGCCCGCGATTTCGCGGCCAGTCAGACCCCGCTGGACGCCTTGGTGGTTCCACTCACCCAGTCTGTCAACGACCCGAAGTTCGACCTGTGGAAGTGTCGCAAGCTGCAACCGTGGCCATCACCGCAACGGCACATCAACAGCAAACAGAACTGCGACAGTGAACGCTAACCCGATTACCCACCGATCCTTGTACGGAACCGTGACCGGCTCCGGCCGGGGTAGAGCTGTGACTCAGAACGTGCCCGCGGCTGAGAACATGCGGAGGCTGGGATCCGAGGCGCTGGATATGACCGGAGCCCTAGTTTCGAACGCACCAGCAGCCTGAGAACCTGGACGTGACTGGGAATGGACTTGCCACTGAGACCAGGCTGCGGCTGCGATCCCAGGCGTCAAACCGGACCAAGTCCGGGGCTGCGAACGGATCGGCGAATGAGAACCTCGCGTCGGCTGCGAATGGGCCCCCGACCGAGAACACTCTACGGCTGCGAACCGAACCGAATCCGAACGAGGGGCTTTGCCGGCGTCCCCGAACGGAGATCGAGACCACGGCGACGAATGCAACGGCAACGGGTCAGGGAATGCGACCTAGCGGGAAAGGGACCGGGAGAACGAGAGTGGGAGGCCTAAGTGCGCGGGGGCGTAAATGCCGAGGCCACGCGAAATCGGTTCGACCGTTATCCCTAGCAGTGCTCGTGTGCGGAAGATAGGTGTGAGCCGCACCAGCGCCCCGAAACACATCTTGTTTCACGTGAAACACCGCAAATGGGCCCGGTAGATGCTCACAACGTTGGGATCACTTCCCCGCTCAAGTACGCTCAGCACAATGCGCCGCGTACTGGTTACGAAGGCAAGAACACTGATCCGACCGATCGTAGTCAAATAGTTGAGCAGTAATTGTGGAGGATTTGTGGAGTCGAATACCGGCGTTTCACGTGAAACAACGGGAGGTGGGCTTGACGACACCCCTCTCGGGCGCGCGACAAGTCGAGCAATGGAGGTCCGCAGCGGCGGGCTCACCCTCCCCCGCCCGCGAAAGCGACGAGTCTTCACGGTCTCTAACCAAAAGGGTGGAGTGGGTAAGACCACCACGACGGTCAATATTGGAGTTGCCTTGGCGCTGGCCGGGCTCGACGTACTGGTCATCGATCTTGATCCCCAGGGCAATACGAGCACTGCCTTGGGAGCGGTTCGAACTACCGGCACCCCCTCCATTTATGACGTTCTGCTCGGTGAGATCAGCATCGCGGAAGCTGCCCAAACCTGCCCCGACGCGCCGCGGCTGGGATGCGTACCGGCCACCATCGATCTGGCCGGGGCTGAAATCGAGTTGGTCAACCTCCCAGAACGAGAATTCCGTCTGCGCAGTGCCATCAACGCCATCGACGGCGACTTCGACTACGTTCTCATCGACTGCCCACCATCTTTGGGGTTGCTCACTGTCAATGCGATGGTCGCAGCCGAGGAAGTCTTGATACCTATCCAATGTGAGTACTACGCACTCGAGGGACTGGGTCAACTATTGGGGAATATCGAGCGGATCAAGGTCCACCTGAACCCGCAGCTCGATGTCAGTACGATCCTGTTGACCATGTACGACGGCCGTACAAAGCTGGCCGAGGGCGTGGCTGACGAAGTCCGGAAGCACTTCGGCGATACCGTTCTCAAGACCGTTATCCCCCGGTCGGTGAAGGTGTCCGAAGCTCCGAGCTACGGTCAGTCGGTCATTACCTACGATCCCGGTTCCCGGGGTGCGATCAGCTATTTGGATGCAGCAAAAGAGATCGCCCACCGCGGCGCGAAGGAGCAACGAGCATGAGTAAGTCCAGAGGCGGCCTGGGTCGTGGTTTGGCTTCGCTCATCCCCAGCGGACCGGTCAGCCCGATCAATGATGTGATTATCGGCGGTACGACGCGTTCGGAGACACCAACTTCTGCTGCGGTCGAAGCGGTAAAGCAGGTGGAACAGGGCGAGCCACAAGTCAGTCAAACGATTAATGCGGTAGCTCCCCCGTCGGCTGATCCGGCCGGCCCGCATTACCTCGAAATTGCGGTGGACAGTATCCGGCCGAACCCGTCAAATCCCCGAACTATCTTCGACGAAGAGGCGCTGGCGGAGCTGGAACACTCGCTTCGGGAGTTTGGTTTACTACAGCCAATCGTCGTGCGAAAAGCCGAAACCGGCTACGAACTGATCATGGGTGAACGCCGGTGGCGTGCGGCGCAGCGTGCCGGACTTACCCATATACCAGCGATTGTTCGACGCACCGAGGACGCGGATCTGCTTCGAGACGCGCTGCTGGAGAATATTCATCGAGCAAACCTGAACCCCTTGGAAGAAGCAGCTGCCTACCAACAACTGCTGCAGGAATTCAACGTTACCCACGATGAGTTGGCTACCAAGCTCGGTCGCAGTCGACCGGTTATCTCCAACACCATCCGGTTGTTGAAACTTCCGGTCGCAGTGCAGCGTCGAGTCGCCGCCGGCATCTTGTCCGCGGGACATGCACGCGCCTTGCTTTCGTTGGATGAATCGACTGCGCAGGAAGAGCTCGCCACACGAATTATTGCCGAAGGACTTTCCGTTCGCGGAACCGAAGAGGCGGTCACGTTGATGGCCGGCCGCAAGACTCCGGCCAAGCGCCCGGCGCCCAAGAAACTCATCATGCCGGGATTGAACGAACTCGCGACGAACCTTTCAGATACTTTCGATACTCGAGTGCGCGTTGAACTGGGGCGAAAGAAGGGTCGAATTGTGGTCGAATTTGCCACGGTGGACGACCTCGGACGAATTATTTCCATCATGGCGCCCAAAGCTGCTCAGCGCGGCTAACAAGAAAAATCTGACACGCAGTGACACCAGCCAGGGACACCAGGCAGATATGTCACGGTGACATAAGTCAGGTCACGGTAACTCGAAGAACACGAGAGTTATTGCAGGCAAACAGATATCAAAACTTTATGCATGATCATGAAGACAATTTTCGCGATGCATAGAAAATTTGAAAGGGTCAGGCCGCCGGCCGGCGCCGGAAGGTTCAGACGTCTCGATCTAGGTGGTGAATGTCGTCGGTGGCCTGAAATCAACCACGAAGTTCGACGAAATTGGCAGCGACGATCGCGACAGCGGCCGCAGAGCTACCTGGACCAGCCGAATTTTGCGCGCTGTTCTCGGAGTCAGAATGAAATCGGAA
The DNA here is from genome assembly GCA_038234115.1 of Mycobacteriales bacterium. Lineage (GTDB taxonomy): Bacteria > Actinomycetota > Actinomycetes > Mycobacteriales > Nakamurellaceae > Nakamurella. Next base: position 449 of record JBBSUU010000176.1, on the reverse strand, counting down.
CTAATTCGCGACGAACCTCACCTAGCCGCGGGTGATGGCTACTTCAACCAATCGAGAATAGAGGGCGCCGAGGTCCTCCCCCGCCGCGCTCACTGCCATGGGTAACATCGACGTTTCGGTCAAGCCGGGAGATACATTCACTTCGAGGAAATGGACCCGACCTGTTGCGTCGACCATGGCGTCGGTCCGAGAAAGATCTCGAAGACCCAGCGTCACATGTGCGGCCACCGCCAGTTCGGCGGCGGCGGCAGCGGACTCCGCGGTAAGTCGGGCCGGCGTGTAGTAGGTGGTCATGCCCGCGGTATACCGAGCTTCATAGTCGAAGACGTCGCGTGGGTGGTCGATTTCAACGGCCGGCAGGGCAACGGGTCCATCGGCGGTATCCACGACCGAGATCGCTAGTTCGACGCCCGGGACGAAGCGCTCCACCAGCACGACGGTGCCATACG
>JBBSUU010000175.1:0-6446 GCA_038234115.1 Mycobacteriales bacterium | reverse complement strand
GTCGGTCCTCCCCTCCGGAACCACCACCCGGGGGCAGTTCGGAGCGGCAATCGGAATCGGGCGAATGATTCGGCAGGCACCTCTGAGCACCATATTTGTGCTGCTGCTGTGGACCATCGGAGCCTGGACCGGAAGCCTGAAAGCCGGCCCGCCGCAACCGTTGCTGCTCAGGTTCGGTACCGGAGTCGGACCGCTGGGGCACGTCAGATTCGATTCCACGTTGACCTCGGCGCTTTTTACCAGCGGGCTCTCGGCTTATCTGCTGGCCACCGTCATGGTGGCGGGCATCGCTGTGTTCATCGAGCCCCGCTGGGGCAGCCTGCGCCTGTTCTGGGTTGCCGCGGTGAGCCAGATCGCGGGTACCACCATCGGTATCGAGCTGATCAGATTACTGGCCGCAGCCGGGAGTGGGTGGGCCGGCGGTCTTCGCACCGACATCACCGTCGGCCCCTGGCCGCTGCTGCTGGGTGTCATCGTTGCCTACAGCGCTGCGGTCCAAGCGCCGTGGCGACTCCGGATCCGGCTCTCTGTTTTTGTGGTGGTGGCCGCGCTGACCCTGTACAGCGGTTACCTCGAGGACGTGGTGCGCCTCGCCTCGGCGTGCGTCGGGCTGCTGCTGGCCAAATTGCTGTCTACCAAATCCACGGTGCGCACACCGCGAGCGATCCAGCAGGAAGCCAGAACTTTGATCGCCGGGATTCTGGTGGCCACCGCGGTCGGACCGGTGATCACGGCCTTCAACCATCGCGCCACCGGACCACTGTCGGTGCTGCACTATCTTTTCGTGTCCCCGCAGCTCAACCCCGGGGATCTGGCCGACTTGTGCGCCACGCCGAATGCAGCGCTCCGGTGCGCCGAAGCAAGCCGTGAATTGCGATTCCATGGGGCCGGACCGGCGGTGATGTCGCTGCTGCCCGTGATGCTGGTCCTGTTGGTGGCCTACGGCCTGCGCAAAGGACGGCGGTCGGCCTGGTGGGCCGCCCTCGTACTGCACGCCCTGCTGGCCATCCTCGGTTTGGTCTCGTTCTTGGAGTGGAATCCCCGCAAGCAGGGCCGCACCCTCTCGATCATCCAAGCGCATTCCACGCTCGCGGAGCTGATGCCCTTTCTGGTTCCGCTGGTGATAGTTCTTGCACTGCTCAGTACCTGGCGTCTCTTCCGGATCCCGGCCCCCACGGGCACCTACCGTCAATTGGTCCGTACCCTCGCGTTGGCCGTCGTGGTCATCGCTGCGGTCTACGTCCTTGGCGGCTCGCTGCTCTCGAGCCAATTTGCCCCATCCCCGAGTGTCTGGGATCTGATCCAGGATTTCCCCCACCGACTGGCCCCGCCCGGCTATCTCGGTTTGGTATCGCTCCCATTCCTCCCCACGACGACCCCGGCAACTCTGCTCTTCGAATGGTCAGGCGTGCTCGTCTGGGTGGTGGCGGGACTGGGACTACTACGCGCATTTCACCGCGAGACCTCACATGACCCGCACCTGGAGGTTGCGCGGGCCCGGCAAATCGTCCATCAGTATGGCGACAACGCCTTGTCATACCTCACCCTGTGGGACGGAAATCGATACTGGTTCAACGCTTCCGGCTCCAGTTTTGTCGCCTACCGGGTTGTTTCGGCGGTGGCCATTGTCGTCGGTGACCCCATCGGTCCAGAGCACGAAACCGAAGCATCGGTAGCAGAATTCATCCGCTTCAGCAGTGGACACGGCTGGACGACCTGCTTCTATAGCGCCACCGAGCGGCTTCGTGGTATCGGCGCCACAGCCGGCTGGCCGAGTGTGGAGGTGGCTCAGGAAGCGTACTTACCGTTGGGCGACATCACGTTTGCCGGCAAGAGATTTCAAGATATCCGGACCGCCGGCAGCCGCGCCGCCCGCGAGGGCATCACGGCCCACTGGCTCAGCTTTCCCACCGCTCCCTCGGAAATCACCGAACAGATCATCGAACTGTCCCGGGAATGGATCGCCAGTAAAGGACTGCCGGAGATGGGCTTCACCCTCGGCGGCATTGACGAACTCAACGACCCGGAGGTGCGGTGCCTGGTAGCGATCGGCCCCGACGGGACGGTGCACGGCATCACCTCCTGGCTGCCGGTCTACCGAGACGGCGTCCCCATCGCCTGGACCTTGGACTACCTGCGCCGCGGCAGCAACGCCTTCAAGGGGGTGATGGAGTTCTTGATCAGCACCGCCACCGTCAAGTTTCAGGACGAGGGCGCCCATTTCGTCAGCCTCTCCGGAGCACCACTTGCCCGGCTCGCGGCCCAGGACCGGCCGGTCGGCCTGCAGCGATTGCTGGAAAGGACTGGAAAAACTCTGGAACCGGTCTACGGCTTCCGATCACTATTGGCTTTCAAAGCCAAATTTCAGCCGAACTACCGCCCGATATATCTGGTGTATCCCGATGCCGCTGCCCTTCCCCGGATCGGAACAGCCATCAGCAAAGCGTATCTACCGCATCTGAATCTCGCCACGGCGATCAGAGTGCTCCGAAAGCTACGGCCACCGAAGCCACCCCGTCCGAAGCGTCAGCTCCCGGCGGAGTCGCTCGCGGCCGCCGCAGCCGGGCCGGCCGGTCAGTCCAACGAAATAGGTGTCACGCCGTAGGGTGCCAGCATCGCTGCCCCGCCGTCCGTCGCTGTGAGCACGCAGATCCCGTCCTCGGTGATTGCGACTGAATGTTCCACGTGCGCCGACCGGGTGCCATCTTTGGTGACGACCGTCCAGCCGTCATCAAGTTCGCGGGTCGCCTGGGTCCCGAGAGTGAGCATCGGCTCGATCGCCAGCGCCATCCCGGCGACCAGACGCAGCCCTTTGCTCTGGCTACCGAAGTTCGGCACGAACGGATCCATGTGCATGGCGGTGCCGATCCCGTGACCGCCATAGCCGGCCACCTCGCCGTATTTGCGGTCATCCCGCTTGGCGCTGGCCTTCACACTGCCGTGGATTGCGGATGTGACATCGCCCAGTTTGCCGCCGGCTTTCGCCGCGGCTATTCCGGCCCACATCGAGTTTTCGGCAGCGGCGATCAGTTCTACTTCGGCCTGATCGGGAGCGGCGCCGACATGCAGGGATACGGCCGAGTCCGAATGCCAGCCGTCCAGGATGCAGCCGCAGTCGATCGAGATCAGGTCACCTTCGACCAATACCCGATCCTTGGAGGGAATGCCGTGCACCACTTGGTCGTTCACCGAGGCGCAGATTGTCGCCGGGAAGCCGTGATAGCCCTTGAAGTTGCTGATTGCCCCCGCATCGGTGATCAACTTCGCGGCGATTGCATCAACATCCAGGGTGGTCATGCCAGGCTGGACGCCGGCGCGCATGGCTGCAATAGCTTGCGCCAAGATCAATCCCGACGCCCGCATTTTTCGAAACTGGTCCAGTGTTTTGAGTTCGATTCCCTTGCCGGCCAACTTAGATCAGATCGTCCCGACCGAGGGCCTTGAGAATGCGCTCCTGAACGTCGCCGATGGCACCGACACCGTCCACCCGCACCACTTTGGCGCCGTAGTGATCCAGCAGCGGCGTGGTTTCGGTGTGATAGATGCTCAACCGTCGTCCAATCGCACTCTCGGTGTCGTCAGCCCTACCGCGCGCCATCATGCGTTCCATCAGGACCTCGTCAGGGGCCGTCAGCAGTAGCACGGCATCGAGTTCCACGCCGCGCTCGGAAAGGAGCTTGTCGAACCATTGGGCCTGCGGGATGTTGCGCGGGAAGCCGTCCAACAGGAAGCCGGTGGCATCAGGCTCGGCCAGCCGATCGGCAACCATCGCACTGGTGATGGTGTCCGGCACCAGTTCGCCGGCATCCATGAACTTCTGGGCCTGAAGTCCAAGCTCCGTGCCCCGCCCAACATTGATCCGGAAGATGTCGCCGGTGGATATGTGCGGGACGTGCAGCCCCTGCGCAAGCAACGCTGCCTGCGTTCCCTTACCGGCGCCCTGTGGACCAATGATGAGCAATCGCATCAGCGCAAGAACCCTTCGTAGTTACGCTGCATGAGCTGCGTTTCGATCTGCTTGACGGTGTCAAGCCCGACACCGACCATGATGAGCACTGCGGTGCCACCGAACGGGAAGTTCTGGTTATTGCCACTGCCGGTCAGTTCCAGGAACAGGTTGGGCAAAATAGCCACGATGCCGAGGTAGAGCGATCCGGGAAGGGTGATTCTGCTCAGCACATACTGCAGGTACTCGGCGGTTGGCCGGCCCGGGCGGATACCCGGGATGAATCCGCCGTACTTCTTGAGGTCATCGGCGCGTTCGGTCGGGTTGAACGTGATGCCGACGTAGAAGTAGGTGAAGAAGATGATCAGCAGGAAGTACAGGATGATGTGCGTCCAGGCGCCCTGGTCCACCACGTAGCGCTGGACCCAGAGTTGCCAACCGTCGCCGGAATATTCCCCGGTCGTCGGGTCCTGGCTGACGCCGCCGCCGATGAGCTGGATGAGCAGGGTCGGGATGTAGAGCAGCGATGTGGCAAAGATGACCGGGATAACGCCGGCCTGGTTGACCTTCAGCGGCAGGTAGGTCGAGGTGCCGCCATATTGTCGGCGCCCGATCATTCGCTTGGCGTACTGCACGGGCAGGCGACGCTGGCCCTGTTCGACGAACACCACTGCGGCGATGACCAGCAACGCGATGACGACGAAGACACCGAAGACGACGCCGCCGTTGTTGGTCAGGATGTTGTTGCCCTCGGAGGGGATGCGGGAGGCAATGGAGGTGAAGATCAGCAGCGACATTCCGTTGCCGATTCCACGATCGGTGATCAGTTCACCCATCCACATGACGGCGGCGGTGCCGGCGGTCATGGTGGTCACCAGGACGATCAGCGCCAGCGGCGACTGGTCCGGAATCAGCTTGGTGCCCACAGAGCAACTTGGGAACATGCTGCCGTTCATCGCCAGCGCCACGAAGGCGGTGGACTGCAGGACGCCAAGGGCGATCGTCAGGTAACGGGTGTACTGCGTCATCTTCGCCTGGCCGGCCTGGCCCTGCTTCTTCAGCTGCTCGAAGCGCGGAATGACGACGGTCAGCAGCTGGGTGATGATGCTGGCGGTGATGTACGGCATGATGCCGAGCGCAAACACACTCAGTTGTAGCAGTGCGCCGCCGGAGAACAGGTTGAGCAGGGTGTAGACGTCAGCGGTGGAGCCGACACTTTCATCGATGCACTGATTGATCGCCTTGTACGAGACCCCGGGCGACGGAATCGTCGCTCCCAGCCGGTAGACGGCGATCATCGCCAGGCTGAAGAGGATCTTCTTACGTAGGTCGGGCGTCTTTAACGCCGACACGAACGCGGTGAGCAATGATCCTCCTGGCATCACCGGGGCCTGTTGATAGGCCCCGGCCGTTCCGAACCTGACGGCTCGGTCTGGCAATCTTGGCAAGCAACGCTGATTGTTGATCAGCGACACATGATTTTCTGTCTTGGGTACTGCTAATTCGCCGGCATCTTGCGAGTCCGGAGACGAGCCACGACTTGGCGATTGGTTGTTCCGCCTGGACGCAGGGCCCCGTGGAGCGCGATACACACACCCGACCGCAAACTCTAACCCAACAATTGCTCGAACCTGTACTTGTTGACCTCACCGGCCGATGAAAACACCGGGCGTCCTGGCCCGCACCACGACTACAGCTGCGTGCACCGGCTGTAGCCGTGGTGTGGTGACGCAGTCGTTGTGCGGTCAAGGCTGTCGAAGAAAAAGGCCCCCGGAACCCGGCCTGCGCCGGGGCCCGAGGGCCGATCAACCAACAAAACTACAGCGCAGACACCGAACCACCGGCACCGGTGATCTTCTCGGTGGCCGAGCCGGAGAAGGCGTGCGCCGACACGGTCAGCTTGACGTCGGCAATTTCGCCTTCACCAAGAACCTTGACCAGCTGGCCCTTGCGAACCAGGCCGGCGCCGACGATCTCGTCGACACCGATGGTGCCACCCGCCGGGAAGTGCTCGGCCAGCTGGCCGACATTCACTACCTGGTAGGTGGTGCCGAAGCGGTTCTTGAAGCCCTTGAGCTTCGGGAGCCGCATGTGAATCGGAACCTGGCCACCCTCGAAACCGGCCGGAACATTCTTCCGGGCGCCGGTTCCCTTGGTACCGCGACCAGCGGTCTTACCCTTGGAACCTTCACCACGACCAACGCGGGTCTTGGCGGTCTTGGCTCCCGGAGCGGGACGCAGATGATGGATCTTGATCGTCACCAGAGTCACTCCCCTTCGTTATCTGGAACCGTCTCCACCGTGATCAGGTGACGAACGGTGTGGATGTACCCACGGTTGACAGCGTTATCCGGCACCACGACGGTCTGATGGATCTTCTTCAGGCCGAGGCTACGGACGGTTTCCCGCTGGTTCGGCTTGACGCCGATGACTGACTTCTTCTGCGTGACGGCGAAAGCCATGATCAGACTCCCTGTCCGGCGCGCGCCCGCAGCATGGC
>JBBSUU010000174.1:0-6479 GCA_038234115.1 Mycobacteriales bacterium | reverse complement strand
GGGTTCCTACCCGTGATGAGGAATCGCTGTACCTGCGGCCCTTCATGTTTGCCGCCGAAGTGGGTCTGGGGGTTCGACCGGCCAATCGTTACATCTACTCCGTCATCGCTTCGCCGGCCGGTGCGTATTTTCCCGGCGGCGTCAAGCCGGTCAGCGTCTGGTGGTCCACCGAATATGTGCGGGCCGCCCCCGGCGGCACCGGCGCTGCAAAGACCGGCGGCAACTACGCTGCCTCCCTCGCAGCGCAGGCCGAAGCTGCGGCAAAAGGCTGCGACCAGGTCGTCTGGCTCGATGCCGTTGAACGCCGCTGGGTCGAGGAAATGGGCGGCATGAACCTGTTCTTCGTCTTCGGCTCCGGTGACCAGATCGAAATCGTCACCCCGGAGCTGACCGGCTCGCTGCTGCCCGGTGTCACGCGGCGGTCCCTGCTTCAGCTGGCCGTGGACCTGGGTTACACCGCCACCGAGCGGCGGATCTCAACTGATGAATGGGCAAAGGCCGTCGAGTCCGGTGAACTCACCGAGGTATTCGCCTGTGGCACCGCAGCAGTGGTTACCCCGGTCGGAACGGTCAAACACGCGGGTGGCGAATTTGCCATCGGTGATGGCGAACCGGGCAAGGTCACCTTGCAGTTGCGCAAAGCCTTGACCTCACTCCAGGTCGGAACTGCACCGGACCCGCATCGATGGATGCACCCCCTGGATTGAGTTGTTCGACTGAATTCGAGGTCGCTCTTCGCTTCTGAGTTAGGAGTGCGGTTGCGACGACTGATGCTCAGCCGGATTGAAAGATTCGACCGGCCGGGGCATCCCGCCGACCAACGGCCTTGCCCAGGCATTCGTCCGGTTCAACCGAGAGCAATGGGGGGATTTTTCATGGCCACTGCAAGGATTGCCCGGATAGGTGCTGTGGTAGCTGCCGTCGTTATGGTCAGCGCGTGTACCAGCGGATCCGGTGCGGTGTCCGCCCACCACGACGGCTCCTGCGACCGAGACGGCGACGACTTCGACGAACGCGAGCAGCACCTCCGGGACTGCGGCCCCGGCGTCGTCGGGTGCGGCCGGACCGGCGGTCCCGTCTGCGGGCTCGACGGCTGCCTCGTCTCAGACCTCGTTCGGAGTGACTAACGTAGGGGTGACTGCGGACTGGACCGGTGACCAACTGTTCACGAAGCCGCGTTCGGACGGCACACCGGTGGCGTCCGAGTCGTTCGGATCGGGGGTCAGGGCGCAGTTCCACAGCCCATCCGGGAACATCAGTGGCCAGATCCAGGTGGATACGCCCAACGGGTCATCAGACGGAGCGGTGTGCCAGATCAATGCACATAAGTTTGCGACGCCGGCGCCACCCGCTGATGTGAATTGTTCCTCCGACTAAGGACGAGCCGTTCAGATTCTTCCGGCCCGAGTGCGGGTCGAATGTCCGATTCCCGATGGCGCCCCAAACCCGGGTGCGGGCGGTCCGCCGCTACCGGCCGGCGCTCAGCTGGATTTCGGGGGCGTTACCGGCCTGTCCACCGACTACGGGATCCGCTGCCTCGACGATGAGCGACAGGTCGGCTTCGTCATCGGCCAAAACATTCTGGCCACCATCGGACCCTGAGAACTGGCTGACCGAAGGGGGTATCAAAAATATCGGTACCGCTGTGAACCCGAAGGAGCACCACAAAGCCACCTGCAGACAGCAAAACGGCGGTGGGAGCCAGGCCCCCACCGCCGTTGCGGTTACAGCTGAAGAATTAAGCGGAACGAACGACCTTGCCGGCCTTCAAGCAGGACGTGCAAGCGTTGACCTTGCGCACGGTGCCCGGCTTGACCAGGGCGCGAACGGCCTGGATGTTCGGGTTCCAGCGGCGCTTGGTACGGCGGTGGGAGTGGGACACGTTCATCCCGAAGCCAGGGCCCTTGCCACAAACATCACAGACGGCAGCCACTTGGCACACCCCAATCGAAATATTCGGCCCGGCAGAGAACCCAACCGGAGCTCGAGACTAAACATGGAAGACAAACCTGATGCCCGACCGCAGCCGGGCAACCGCCCAAGACTAACGTGCATCGGCGGCAGGACAAAATCCGCACGGGGGCGATTCGGTGACCATGGCTCTTGCCAATCGGTGCATGACAATAACCACGACAAGAACATCGTGCTCCGATGACTTGTTTTGTTACCGGCGGGGAACTTCTCGGTGGGGACGACGCAGATAGGGACGGGGAACGAAGGATGGATAACGAGACCGCGGTAGCCGGCAGGGGAGCGGCGGCACTGACGCCCGCGATGGTCGACGAATGGTTGGCCAGGGCAGCGTTGATGCAACGTGCGCAAGATCGGTTGAACTCGGCAGATTTTCCGGAGCCGGCCGGATCAATCTCCGGTGGATCGCACCCGGGTGCACACGATGATGGATCTGGCGTGAGTGCTCGGGAGGATGTGTCCTCGATTCTGCGAGGAGCCGTCAGCGGTGATGCCATCGATCACCGCAGCTCCAAGCGATCCGCTGCCGCCCCGGATTCCACGTCCGAGAAAGTGGCGCAGACCTACCTGACCTCCGTTGCTGCGGGCATTCTGGCTGCGTCCCGGATGTCCGGGGGTGACACCGACGGGGTCGAACCACCGGGGGCAGCACCGATCGTCGTGGCAGCCGGTTTGCTTGCCGGTGCGGCGTCGTTGGCCGGCCAGACCGTTGACGCCAGCAATCTCCCTAGCAATCTCCGTGCCAACAACCTCTCGGCGGAAGCGCGCGTTGCGGCGGCGGGGGCGGCTGCCGCCGCCGACGCGGCCGCCGACGGAGCCAACTTGGCGGTCACTGTCAGGGCCGCGGCTCGTGTCGCGGCCAATACCGAGCTGATCCCAACCCGGATTGCGCTGCTGCTGACGGCGTTGGCTGATGTGGTTGCGCCGCAGACGGTCGTCGAGTTGCTCGACGACGTGGAGTTGGGCAATGCGGCCCTGCCATATGACCCCGGTGCTTTCCGGCTTACCTTCAGCATTGATTGCAACCGATGGGCCGACCCGCAGACACTGGCCACCGCCCTGCGGCCGCGCTGCCTGGCCTTCGAGTGCACCGAAGAGTCTGACGTCTGCGATGTGGATCTGCTGACCGGTTCGCCGGGGCCGGTAATGGAACTGATCATCGGGATCGGAACTCCCTACCACCTGCAGATTGACCATCTGGCGGATCCGCGAGGTTGAGACTGGCCGATGCCCGCCCGCGAGGTCGACTTCGCACTGTCGGTTCCAACTGGAAGAATGATCGGCGCGGGACGTGCGTCGCCGAGCCGTCAAGAGTGTTTCCAGCAGGAGGTAGCCGTGGTGGTTAATCGCAACGGCGTGGGGATGGGTGACAAACTCACCTCGGCCATCGGCGGTAAGGCAGCCAAGGTCTACGCCGACAAGCTCGAGTTGGTGACGGTGGGTGATCTGCTCCGCTATTACCCGCGCAAGCACAACACCCGTGGTGAGGTAAGCGATCTCGGTCAGCTTGTGGTGGGAGAATCGGCGACGGTGGTGGCCCGGGTGGTCAACGTCGTCAATCGCGAGACACATCGCAAGGGTCCGAACCAGACCAAGCACAAGCTACATATTTTGGTAGTCACCATCTCCGATGGGAAGCACCAGATGGAATGCTCCTTCTTCAACCAACGCCATCGGAGCAAGAATTTCCCGGTCGGTACCGTGGCAGTTTTTTCCGGCAAGGTCAAAGATTTCAATGGCACCCGCCAGATGGGTTCGCCCGCCGCCGAATCGCTCTCCGATGACAGGTCGTCCGATGACAACCCGGATCTGGCAGATGTTCGGGAGCGGGTCGAGGACTTCGCCAACGGAATCATCCCGGTCTATGCGCTGACCGAGGGCGTCAGCATGAGCGGATTGCAGAAATCGGTCAAGACCGTGTTGGATCAGCTCCTCGACATTCCTGATCCGCTGCCCGCGTCGCTCCGCAGTGAGAACCAATTGATGGATCTGCGGTCCGCCTTGCTGAACATTCATCGGCCGACCTCTACCGAGGCGCTGGCAGCGGCTCAGCGACGCCTGCGGTATGACGAAGCGCTGGCACTGCAATTGGTGCTGGCCAAACAGCGCGCCAAATTCCGGGACTACCCCGCCGAACCGTGTCCGCCGCGCACCGGGGGCCTGATGGAGGCTTTCGACCAACGGCTGCCTTTCGATCTCACCGTCGGCCAGCGGGAGGTGGGGGAGACCTTGAGCAGCGACCTTTCCGGTATCCACCCGATGAATCGCCTGCTCCAGGGTGAGGTGGGTTCCGGGAAGACCGTGGTGGCACTTCGCGCGATGCTGCAGGTGATCGACAATCAGCGGCAGACGGTTCTGATGGCGCCCACCGAGGTCCTGGCGGGTCAACATGCCCGATCGGTTCGCGATATTTTGGGCCCGCTCGCCAGGGGTGGCGAGCTCGGTGCGCCGGCGGGAGCCACCAAAGTCACCCTGCTCACCGGATCCCTCAACGCCGCCGCCCGGCGGCAGGCATTGCTGGACATCGCCTCGGGCCAGGCCGGTATCGCGGTGGGCACCCACGCGTTGCTGGGCAAGGATGTCTTTTTCGAAAATCTCGGTCTGATCGTGGTCGATGAGCAGCACCGCTTCGGTGTCGAACAGCGAGACCTGTTGCGCTCCAAGCATCATGAAACAAACCCGCCGCACGTGCTGGTGATGACGGCAACGCCGATACCGCGCACCGTGGCGATGACGGTCTACGGCGATCTGGAGACATCGGCCCTGCACGAGTTGCCCAAGGGACGCTCGCCGATCAAGACCACAGTGGTTCCGGCCAAGATCAAACCGCAGTGGCTGGACCGGGCTTGGCAGCGGATTCGGGAGGAAGTCGCGGCCGGCCGCCAGGCCTATGTGGTCTGCCCCCGGATCGGTGACGACCCCGAAGGGCGTCCGGCCGGCGAGAACGAGGAAACAGACGACGATTTCGATGACAAATCCGATCTTGAAGACCGACGTCCGCCGTTGGCCGTCGTCGACGTCTTCGCGGAACTGCAATCCGGTCCACTTTCCGGACTACGCCTCGGCATCCTGCACGGCAGGCTCAACTCCTTTGAAAAAGATGACGTCATGGCGTCCTTCAAAGACGGACAGATAGATGTCCTGATCGCCACCACCGTGATCGAGGTGGGTGTTGACGTGCCGAACGCAACGATGATGGTGGTGCTGGATGCCGAGCGCTTCGGGATGTCGCAACTGCACCAATTGCGCGGTCGGGTGGGACGTGGCCAGCATCCGGGGGTCTGCCTGCTGGTCACGGAAATGATGCCGGGTTATCCCTCGATGCGGCGGCTGGACGCTGTTGCCGAGACGCTGGATGGCTTCGAACTGGCGAACAAGGACCTGGCGCAGCGGCGGGAGGGTGACATCCTGGGCCGAATCCAGGCCGGCCGGGCGACCAGCCTGAAGCTCCTTTCGGTACTGCGGGACGGCGAGATCATTGCACTTGCCAGGGCTGATGCGACCAAGTTCATCACGATCGATGTCACCCTGCAGCCGTGGCCGGGGCTGGCCGAGATGGCGAATGCAATGATCGATGAGGAGGGCCAGAAGTTCCTCGAAAAGGGTTGAGCAGCTGGGTCTTTTCCATGATCCGGTCGGTCAGGGGTGCTTGGTACCGTAAGGTCCGTCTCGCCCGTCGGGCATAGACCTGCGGTGCGAGCAGGTGAATGACGGCACAGAACGGGAGAGGTGCCTGGTCATAGGGGCTGCAAGAGCGGCGCTGGGTTCGCGGTAGAGGCCGACATTGCCGCCACCTCAAGCCAACGGCAACGATGCCTGCGGGGATTCCTAGATCGCCATCTCGCGCCCTGAAGCCAGAAAGGTGCATAACGCCTGACCCAGTACCGAACAGTACTCAGCCGCCGCCGCGGCGGCTGATCGGTACAACGAGTGACCGGCAACACAGTCAGGAGGTACGGGCAGAATAGCGAATCTGTCAGGATGCAGACCTCCAGGTCAGCTCGCCCGTCCCGCACAGTGAGAGCGATGCGGCTGTGGCCGCATTCACGCGCTACCGTTTGCCGGCGTTGTATCCCTGTGATTGCGGCCCCGTTTCGTGATACTTCCCTGAGTTTTCAAGGAGACCGATCGATGTTCAGCAAGGTCCTGGTAGCAAACCGCGGCGAAATCGCCACCCGCGCATTCCGAGCACTCTATGAACTCGAAGTGGGCTCGGTTGCAGTGTTTCCTTACGAGGACCGCAACTCCTCCCACCGCCAAAAAGCCGGTCAATCGTTCCAGATCGGGGAGGATGGCCATCCCGTTCGGGCCTACCTGGATGTTGACGAGATCATCAGGGCCGCAGTGGCATCAGGCGCCGATGCGGTGTACCCGGGGTACGGATTTCTTTCCGAGAACCCGAATCTTGCCCAGGCGTGCGTTGACGCCGGTATCACTTTCATCGGGCCGTCGGCAGCCATTCTGGAGATGGCCGGCAACAAGTCGACCGCGGTCGCGGGGGGGGGGGC
>JBBSUU010000173.1:0-6486 GCA_038234115.1 Mycobacteriales bacterium | reverse complement strand
GGCGCCGGCGGCGATCCTGGCCTGGTTCGACAGATACCACCCGGAGGTCCTGGACTCGGCCGCGACCGCCGGCTACGTCAAAGATGTCATGGTCCAACGATTCACCGGCCTGCGTGCCACAGATGCCACCGACGCGTCGCTGCCGTTCGGCCGGCTGGACGATTCGGGTCTGTATTCGGCAACAGTATTGGAACTGACCGGTCTGCAGCACCGAGCGAATCTCTTGGCACCGATCATCCGGCCGTTACCGGTGGCGCCACTTCACGACGCCGGTTCGTTGCAAACCGGCCTCCCCGCCGGAACCCCGGTGGTGGGAGCATGTTTCGATATCCCGGCCTGCGCGATCGGCTGCGGCGTCCGGGAAATCGGTGATGGCATGTTGATCATCGGTACCACGCTGGCCTGCACGGTGTTGACCGACGACGTCGATCTGTCCGCATCGCCGGCCGGTCTGACCATCACCATGCCCACCCAAGGACACATACTTCGGATGATGCCCTCCATGGTCGGCACCGCGACCCTGGACTGGGCATTGAACCTGCTGGGCGCCGACGTGTCTTTTGTCGAGGAAGCATTGGCGACCTCACCGGTGGGTGCCAACGGCGCCGAAGCGCTCCCCTACCTGGCTCCGTCCGGTGAACGCGCACCTTTTGTCGATCCGCTTGCCCAGGGGCAGTTGACCGGGTTGAACCTGACCACCACGCGAGCCGATTTCCTCCGCGCGATCTGCGAGTCGCTGGCCTACGCTTCCCGCCAGTGCTTTGAAGCCGCCGGGCTGAAAGGCAAGGTCTTCGTCTGCGGAGGCGGCGCGGGCTCCCGAGCCTGGTTGCAGATCTTCGCCTCGGTGTTGGGTCGCCGACTGTATGTGGCCAGGGCCCCGGAGGTAGGGGCTCGAGGCGCGGTACTGGCCGCTGCGGCGGCCACCGGCCTGGAACTGGACGTTGCGGCCTGGACCAAACCGCAGGGTGTGGTCGAGCCGATCCCCGAAGAGGTGCAGTACTACGAATTCGGCTATCAGCGGTATCTGATGCAACAGGAAAACGCCCGGAAAATGTGGAGGAAGTAACACCGATGACTTCGATCAAAGTTTTGGCCGCTGGAGACGAGTTTGTCCTGACCTCACTTTTTGTCGATGCAGTTGCCAAAACCGTACCGGGCGCCGAGATTTCAACCTTGGACCTGCCCTGGCCGACCACACCTTTCGGCGACATCGCTGACGTGCGTGAGGCAGCCGGCGATGAAGACTCGCTGATCGTCGCACTGGCCGGGGTCCAGGCGGTGGTGACGCAAATGGCGCCGTTCACCGAGCGGGTGCTGCGAGCAAGCCCAGAACTCAAATACATCGGAGTGTGCCGCGGTGGTCCGGTGAACGTGAACATCGCGGTGGCCAACGAACTGGGGATCACCGTGGCCAACGCGCCGGGGCGCAACGCGGTGGCAACAGCGGAAATGACGATCGCCCAGATCTTTGCCGTGGTGCGTTCCATTCCCATCACCCACGGCAGTCTGGTCTCGCGTCAGTGGCGCGGTGAGTTCTACCGGTTCGCCGAATGTGGCCCTGAAATCGGGTCTCTGAGCATTGGTTTACTCGGCTTCGGGGCGGTGGGGTCCAGAGTGGCAAAGATTCTCGCCGCGACCGGCGCCGAGATCCTCGTCTATGACCCGTATGCCGACGCTGCCGCAGTAGCTGACGTCGGATCTGCGGTGCGCACGGTCGAGGAACTGTTCGACCGGTCGAATCTGGTGACCGTGCACGCGCGTTTGACCGAGGAGACCGCTTTCATCGTCTCGGCAGCGAATCTGGCGCGGATGCCGCGAGGTAGTTATCTGGTGAACTGCGCCCGCGGCGGTCTGGTCGACTATGAGGCGGTCTATGACGCCATCGAATCCGGTCAATTGGCCGGCGCCGGTTTTGATGTCTTCCCCACCGAACCGCTGGACCCGGCCAGCCGAATGCTGGATCTGATCGATGCCGGTAAGAACATTGTGATCACGCCCCATATCGCCGGTGCGTCACAGTCGGTCGCCGTTCGGGCCGCCGACATCGTGGCTGCCGACCTCGGTCGATGGGTGGCCGGGGAACCAATACTCCACGAGGTTCGCCGGTGAATGTTCCGGCTTGGGTTGGAATCGATGTCGGAACCACCGGGGTCAAAGTGGTGATATCCGGACTGGACGGCCGCGAACTGGCCTCCGACCTACGGCGATACCCGTATCGCACCCAAGGCACCGGTATCGAACAGGATGCCGAAAACTGGTGGCAGGCAACATGTGCCATCCTCAAACCACTGGTGACCGATTTCGACGTCAGGGCCGTAGCGGTCACCAGCCAGGCACCAACGCTGGTCCCGGTTGACCAAGCGGGGATGCCAACCGGACCGGCGTTGTTGTGGGCCGATCGACGGGCGCTGACCGAGGCCCGCGAAATCCAGCAGCGGATCACCGACCAGGTCGTGGTGCCGGATCCATATTTCGGCACTGCAAAGTTGTTGTGGCTCTCCAGATACCGCCCGACGCAACTGACGGCCGCCAAATATGTGTTGTCCTGCAATGGGTACATCGTGCATCGCCTGACCGGGGTTGCCTGTCTTGATGAATCAACGGCGTCGATGTTGCAGGGGTGGCGACCGGAATTCGACGATATTGATCCTGGACTTCGTGCTATCGGCGTCCCGATCGACAAGCTGGCGCCGATTCGTCGGATGACCGAGATCATCGGCGGCATCACCGAATCAGCGGCGCAGACTACCGGCCTGCCGATCGGCTGCCCGGTGGCAGCAGGCGGTATCGACGCCATCGGCACCGCACTGGAGTCGGCGGTACTGGCGGCCGGGGATCCCTTCGCAGAAATGACCGGGTTCTCCAATGTCGGTATGGTGGCCGTCGCCCGGGATCTTCGAATACCCGGATTCATCAACGTCCGGCATTGCTTTGCCGATACCGACCTCGTGCTCACCGCGCAGGTGACGGCGGGGTCGGTGATCGATTGGCTGGTCAAGACTTTGGCCGGCGGTGCGTCGTTGTTGGAACCGGCGCTGCTGGCCACCCGCCCCCGCCCGAATCCGGTCACCATGGTGCCCAGTCTGGCCGGTGAACGAACCCCGACCTGGAGCACCGACACCCGGGGATCCATTACCGGTATCGGTCTGGATGCCGAACCGGCCGATCTGATCATCGCCGCAATGGAGGGTGTTGCGCTGGCGTTGGCCGCAGATATCCGGCAGCTGAAGGCGGCCGGTATCGCCATCGATCAGATCCGCAGCACCGGCGGCGGCGCCCGTAATCCGGTCTGGCTCCAGATCAAATCCGATGTTCTCGGGCTGCCGGTGGAACGACCCACGGGTGGGTCCGGTGCCGCCCAGGGCGCGGCCTATCTGGCCGGAATGTGTGTCGGAGATATCACCGGACGGGGTGATCTTCGGGCGTTTGCCGCCCCGGTCTCGGCCACTCACCAGCCCAACCCGAACCTTTACCCTGCCTATCAACAACGGCTGGAACTCTTTGGCCGCCAACGAGAATTCGCCAACAATCTGCCCGAAAGTGGTGTGTGATGGAACTACAGGAACAGCGTCAATTGGTCGCGGACACCTGCCGACAGCTGCAGTCACGCGGTTTGGTTGTCGGTACCGCCGGAAATGTATCGATCAGGGTCGACGACCTGGTGGTGATCTCGCCCAGCGGGGTGAACTATGACGACATGACCGCGCAGGATGTGGGTATCCATCGACTCGACGGCAGCGTGCACCAGGCAACATTGGCGCCCTCCAGCGAGCTTCCGTTGCATCTTGCCGTCTATGCCGGATCGGCTCACCTGTCATTGATCCACACCCACGCGCCGGCCTCGTCGGCGCTCTCGACGGTGGTGGAATCGGTGCCCAACACGCACTACTATTCCGCGCTGTTCGGCGGTCCGATTCGGGTATCGCCGTACGCCCGCTTCGGAACTCCGCAGCTAGCAACAAATGTGGCCAAGGCGATGGTGGGTCGCAGTGCCGCGTTGATGGCCAATCACGGAGCGGTGATCGGCGGCGCGGACCTGGTAAAGACTCTCACCCAGGTGCAATACCTGGAGTACGTCTGCGAAGTAGCGCTACGGGCGTTGAGCACCGGCCGGCCGATGAGTTCGCTCTCCGATCAGGAGATCGCCGAAACCGAGCAGGCATTCAGCGGGTACGGCCAGCAATCAAACGGCTAGTTCGCCCACCCTTCCCAGGTCGGGTAGCCCGTTCCAGGCCACCAGGAAGGTGTAAATCAAAACGGCCGCCGCGGGCTGCGCAAGGATCATCGGCCAGCCCACCAACACCGGCGGCGCTGTGACGATCGACTCTGCCGCCTGGGCACCGACACTGCCCGGCACGGTGCCGGCAGCGGCGAAATAGGCGACCAGGCCGGCCTGGGCGCTGCCCAGTAGTGCCGATACCCCCACGACCATCAGCATCGGCAAGCCGCGGAAACCGCGGAATTGCCAGCAGATGTAGGAGCCGATCAGCCCGACACAAAGTCCGATCAAGCCAAAGATCGCGAAGTCGGTGAAGTTGTTCAGCGATTCGGTCGGTAGTGCCTGGAAGGTGCCGTCGGTGTAGATCTTGTATTGCGCTCCGGGCGCCAACAGTGCCCAGAGCACACCCTGCAGGACGCCCAGCACCAACGCAACCAGCACCACCATCGGAGCCCAGCGGCTCAGCTCACCAGACCTCATGTCAGGCAGTCCGCGCCGAGCAAAGCCTTCAGGTCACCCATCAACGCCGAGGTGATGGTGACCCGCAGCCCATCCTCCAGGCTCATCAGGGTGGTCCGCTGACCGTTGAGCAGCCGAACGTGCACCTGAGTGGTACCCGGGTGGGCTCGCAGCACATCTCGCAACCGGTCGATGATCGGCGGCGTGCAACGGGTCACCGACATCGATACCTGCATGGGGCCTCGGTTGGAGTTGTCTGTCATGTCCGGCACGATCACCTGAGTCGCTCGAAGGCTGAGTCTTTCGTCGGACCGGGACACCTGACCCTTGATCAAAACAATGGCATCCTCGGCCAGATACAGGGCCGCCTCGGCGTAGACCTTCGGGAAGAACAGCACCTCCACGCCGCCGACCAGGTCCTCGATGTTCGCCGAGGCCCAGGCATCTCCCTTCTTGGTGACGCGTCGTCCGAGGTTGGTCAGGATGCCGCCGACGATCACGGTCGCCCGGTCCGGGGCGGTGCCGTCCAGAATGTCGGTGATCGAGGCATCTGTTTGTTTGGCCAGCACGTGTTCCACACCGGCCAGCGGATGACCGGAGACATAGAGTCCGAGCATCTCTCGCTCAAATCCCAGACGAAGCTTGGTATCCCATTCGGTGTCCGGAATGGTGATGGCAAAGGCATCACCGGTTTCCTCGGCGCTCATCTCGCCGAAGAGATCAAATTGACCGGCTGCTTCGGCCTTTTTGACACTCATCACCGAGTCGATGGCCTCGATGTGCACCATCAGCAGACCCTTGCGGGGATGATTGAGCGAGTCGAAGGCGCCGGCCTTGATCAGGGATTCGATCACCTTCTTGTTGCAGGCGACAGCATCGACCTTGGACAGGAAATCACTGAAATCGGTGTAATTGCTTTTTTCCTTGCGCGCGGCGACCAGCGAGGCGACCACGCCGGTGCCGACATTGCGAATGGCTGACAGGCCGAAGCGGATATCGGTGCCGACCGGGGCGAAGTCACGTTCGGAGAAATTGACATCCGGCGCCAGTACCTTGATCGACCGGGCCCGACACTCGGCCAGGTAGATCGCCATTTTGTCCTTGTCATCCCCGACCGAGGTCAACAGTGCCGCCATGTACTCGGCGGTGTAATTGGCCTTGAGGTAGGCCGTCCAGTAGGAGACCAGACCGTAGGCGGCCGAGTGCGCCTTGTTGAAGGCATAGTCGGAGAAGGGCAACAGGATGTCCCACAGGGCCTTCACCGCAGCGGCGGAGAAACCGCGCTCGTGCATCCCGGCGGAGAAACCCTCGAACTGCTTGTCGAGTTCGGATTTCTTCTTCTTGCCCATCGCGCGACGCAACAGGTCGGCCTGACCGAGCGAAAAGCCGGCCACCACCTGCGCGATGGCCATCACCTGCTCTTGGTAGACGATGAGACCGTAGGTATCGCCGAGGGTTTCGGCGAGTGGTTCGGCCAATTCCGGATGGATCGGAACCACCGGTTTACGGCCATTCTTGCGGTCGGCGTACTCGTTGTGCGAGTTGGCGCCCATCGGACCCGGTCGGTAGAGCGCGCCGACGGCTGAGATGTCCTCGAAATTATCCGGTTTCATCGAACGCAGCAGGGCGCGCATCGGTCCACCGTCGAGTTGGAACACACCGAGAGTGTCACCACGAGCCAGCAGGGCGAAGGTGTTCGGATCATCGAGCGTCAGATCTTCCAGCACCACGGTTTCGCCGCGGTTGGCTTTGATGTTGATCAGCGCATCGTCCAGGACCGTGAGGTTACGCAGCCCCAGGAAGTCCAT
>JBBSUU010000172.1:0-6504 GCA_038234115.1 Mycobacteriales bacterium | reverse complement strand
GATCGCTTGACCTCCGCGATCACCCCAACCCCGGGTTCGCGTAACGCTGCCATCGCGTCCAGAGCCGGTCGCGCGGCCGCCGCCGCTGCCGTGACCTGTGCCCATGGTGTGGCCTGCTCGCGGGCCGCCAAATCTGCACGGACTCCCTCGAGGATTGACTGCAGCACGCTCACTGTCTCGTCTCCTTGGGTCGGTCGAGATGGATCAAGTTCAATGGGCCCTGGGGAGCACCTGGCCCAGTCCCAGCTAACCTGCCACCGCATCTGTCACCGCAGCGGAACCCTTTCGGGTCATGTTATCGCTCCTCGGGCGGCCGATTTGCCACCCCATCCGTTGGTGGCCCTTCGGTGAATTTCTCGGCATCGGAGGTTGACCCATTCGGGGGATCTGCCTTCGCGGCCAGCGTGGGGTCACGGTCGGCATCCTGCTCTTTCCACATCGCAACGGCGTCCAGGTCGGCGTCCCGAGCGCTGTCCCCTGGACCGGCTGTAACCGGACCGCGTTCGTAGCGCGAACCCATCGCTCGTTTGGCCGACGGCGCCAGTACCACCAGCACGCCGGCGCCGATCAGCAAAAGCCCCCCGAGGGTGGCTGTCGCGGGACCCCAAAATTCTCGGGTCGCCGTGCCGACCTCGGTGGCCGGCCGAGCCGTGGGAGTCAGCGCATCGGTAGGAGCACTGACGAGCCCGGTGATTCCCTGCCAGGTCACTGTCGCGCCGGCCAGCGCGATCAACACTCCGACCGCCCGCCGCAGCCAGCCACGACTCGCGAGACCCGCTCCCAGTGCTGCCAACGCGGCAACCGCCAGTGGGATCAGCGCCGGCGCGGCGTCGCCGCCGGTGGCAGCGGTATCGAACTGCCCCTGCAGATCGTTTTTCCAGGTGGCCCGTGCCCAGGTCTGCAGGGAGGCACCCCCGGCCATGGCCGCACCGAGGATGATCAACAGGGATGCGATCGGAACGAGACGGGCCCGGCTCATGTCGTGTGCGCCGGTCTAAGTGTGTTCGCGGCTGCTACCGCGGAAGTGACCGCTGCTGCCTTGTTCCGGCATTCGGCATCCTCATTCTCCGCAACGGAATCGGCCACAATCCCGGCTCCGGCCTGCACGTGCACCCGAGTGCCCCGCACCAGCGCCGTCCGAATGGTGATGGCGGTATCGGCGTCCCCGTGGAAGTCGAAGTATCCGACGATGCCGCCATAGCTGCCACGTCTGGCCGGTTCCAACTCATCGATGATCTGCATCGCTCGTGGTTTCGGTGCCCCGGACAGGGTGCCGGCGGGAAAGCATGCCTTGAGAGCGTCGAAGGCGCTGCGGTCCGGGGCCAAC
Source organism: Mycobacteriales bacterium (assembly GCA_038234115.1). Classification (GTDB taxonomy): domain Bacteria; phylum Actinomycetota; class Actinomycetes; order Mycobacteriales; family Nakamurellaceae; genus Nakamurella. The sequence goes on along the minus strand of JBBSUU010000172.1, from coordinate 5,177 downwards.
CGCCCCGTTACGGTGGAGACAATATGCATCACGTGGCTATACCTTTCGACGGTAAAGAAATCCACCACCCGCACCGATCCCGGACTGCAAACCCGGCCGAGATCATTGCGTCCCAGATCGACCAGCATCACGTGTTCGCTGCGTTCCTTGGCGTCGGCCAGCAGATCCTTGGCCAATAGCGCGTCTTCCTCATCGGTAGCGCCGCGTGGGCGGGTACCCGCGATCGGATGCATCGTTACCTGTCCGTCCCGGACGGTGACCAGCGCTTCGGGGGATGACCCCACGATGGCCACCGGAGGTTCACCGGCGGTGGTCAGGGGGACCTGAATCAAATACATGTAGGGACTGGGGTTGGTCGCCCGAAGCGTCCGATAGATATCCATCGGGCTGGCTGTGGTGTCCATGTCGAAACGCTGCGAAAGGACGATCTGGAAGGCATCGCCGGCCCTGATGTACTCCTTGGCGACCTCGACCATGGCGGAATACTCCGGGGACGTTGTTCGGCGTTCGATCAGCGGCTCTGGTCGATGAAAGACCATGGCGGGTAACGGGATCGGTTCCCCGAGCTGTGCTGTCATGGCATCGAGGCGAGCGACGGCGGTGTCGTAGGCCTGATCGACCCGGTCGTCGGTGGCATCCCAGTTGATCGCATTGGAAATCAGCGTGACGGTGCCCTCATGATGATCCAGCGCGGCCAGGTCGGTCGTCAGCATCATCGCCAATTCCGGAATATGTAATTCTTCGACAGCTTGCCCGCGGATCCTCTCCAGCCGACGAACAATCTCATAACCCAGGTAGCCGACCATGCCGCCGGTCAGTGGTGGCAGCCCGGCAAGAGGTTCGGTGCGCAACAGTCGAAGCGTTTCCGACAGCACGACCAGTGGATCTCCGTTTGTCGGTAGGCCGGACGGCAGGTGCCCGATCCAGTGGGCCTGCCCGTCCTGTTCGGTCAACACCGCTGCCGAATTCACCCCGACGAAGGACCACCTGGACCAGGACTTTCCGGTCTCGGCGGATTCCAGCACGAAGGTTCCAGGCCGATTCTGGGCCAGCGTCGCATAGAGCCCGATCGGGGTCAGCGCATCGGCCAACAAGACTCTGGTGATCGGGATGACCCGGCGGTCGCGCGCCAGTTCGTGAAATTCTGCGCGGGTCGGTCGGATTACTCCGAGCGGACGGTTCGATGCGTGCATGGCACTCATTGTTCCCTGTCGACGGCCCGACTTCGACCCACTTGGTTCACCCTGCGTCACCACTGTTCGCAGGCGTGAAACGCGGCCTGGCTTTATCGTGCTGTTATCAAATGGATGGGACAAACGGATGAAGTTGTATTGCTGCTCAAGGGGAGCATTGGAGTGGTCTGAGTGCACTTTCACTACTCAAATTCGGATATTGTGACATTTGATACCACCGAACGTTCTGCAGGACTCCGAATGAGTGACTCTGAGCAACCGATGAGTCGCAAAGAATACTCATCAGGAGGATCGTTCGGATACTCCATTTGGGGCGACCACTCTAGTATTCGACCCAATAGGGTGGAGTTGGTTCTCTGTTAAGTGACCCACCATCAGCTCTGATGAGGGACGCACGCAATGGCTGCACGGTTTGGTCACGAACATCGGCGCTCCGGCGGCTTGCATCGACTTCATCCCCGTCGCTCCACTGCGTTGCTGGCAGTGATCGCGCTTTTGGCCGCACTACTGACCTCAACCCTGGCGCCGACCTCGACGCCGGCCCAAGCGGCCGTAAGCGACTCGTTCGACGCCAGTTTCAGCAAACAGGACAATGGCGCCATCCTGTTGACCGGTAACTCTCAGATGACTTGCACGACCGGGGTGAACGGTTGTCCCGCCGCCCGGGCCGGCGGCACCAGCAATAACAACAACAACAACTTCGTCATGGGCTTCATCGACGCTGACAATCTTTCGACAACTACAAACTCCACCTCAGCGGACGTATCGCTGCCGGCCGGTTCGACAGTGCTGTACGCCAAACTCGTCTGGGGCGGTCGTCAGCAGGCCGGTACTAGCGGGGTGGCTTTCTTCGGAAACGTAGCCGACATCAAATTCCGGTCCCCCACTTCGGGAACTAATTACCAAACGCTAACGGGGACTCGGCGGAATGTGACATTGACCGATATCGGCAATAACTCCCCGTATCAGGCGTCTATCGATGTCACCAGCCAAGTGCAGGCCGGCGGTAACGGGACTTACTGGGTGGGAGATATCAGAGCCGCTACCGGCGAAGACCGTTATGCCGGCTGGTCACTCATCGTCGCCTACTCCAATCCAGGTCTTCCGCTGCGAGATCTGCGTATATATGAGGGATTTGCCGATGTCACCACGGCCCCAGGGAATTCGAGCGTCAATATCCCAATCGATGGCTTTCTGACACCTAGCTCCGGCGACGTCACCGCCGCCATCGGAGTAGTCGCCTGGGAGGGCGACCGCGGGAATCCTGGTGACGCGCTCAAACTTGGCAATGTCAGCCTCTCGGACGCCAGCCACCCGGCCACCAACTTCTTTTCTTCCGCGATCAGTGATTCCGGCGCGAATATCACGGCTCGAAATCCCAACTACGCCAACACATTGGGAGTCGACATTGCCAAGGTCAATGCCACTAATGTCATTCCCAACGGCGCCACCAGCACCAATCTCAACTTGACCACCACTGGTGACTTCTACTACCCGGGGATTGTTACCACTCAAATTGATCTGTTCACACCATCCTTCAACGCGGTCTCAAAAACAGTGGTGAATCTCAACGGGAACAACCCGGCCAAGGCCGGCGACACCCTGGAATACCGCATCACGCTGACCAACACCGGTGCTGATACCGCTTCCAACGCTGTCGTCCGCGACCCACTTCCGGCCGGGGTCACCTTCGTGCCAGGTTCGATCAATGTCACCGCCAACCCAGTCGCTGGAACCGGGATCAAGACCGATCAAGCCGGCGATGATCAAGCCGAATACGACGCCGCCAATCGACTGGTGCGGGTTCGGGTGGGTAGCGGTGCGAATGCCGCCGCCGGCGGCACCCTTGCCGCCAACTCCACGGCATCCGTCACCTTTCGCGTTGTGATCGATCGGGGCGCCGCGGGAACCACGCTGGCCAATATTGCGCTGCTGGACTACCGGGCCGTTGTGATCAACAACAATTACACCTATACCGGTAATGCAGCCACCAGTCCGGTCGCCGCCCTGGCCGACCTCGCCCTGACCAAGACCTCCAGCCCGACCGCCCAAACCGCCGGCTTGCCAGTTACCTACAGCCTCACCGCTACCAACAATGGTCCCAACCCCGCCACCGGTGTACGCGTTGTCGACACCTTGCCGACCGGAGCAACTTTCGTCTCCGCAGCACCCCCGGCCGGATTTGCCTGTTCTACCACCGGCCAAATAGTCACCTGTGCGGCCGACACGCTCGCCAACGGCGCGACCGCGGTAATCCCGATCACAGTTACGGTCAGCGCCGGCAGCGCCGCTGGGGTGTTGAACAACACCGCTACCGTCAGTTCCACCACCACCGACGACGTGCCGTCCAACAACACAGCCACCGCCAGCACCTCCATCACCCAGGCCGCCGATGTCGCCATCACCCAGAGCGCGGCACCGAGTCCCACCGTGTTGGCCGGTAACAATCTCACCTACACCCTGACAGCGTCGAACGGCGGACCGTCCAACGCCTCCAACGTCGTCATCACCGATCCAATTCCGACCGGCACCACCTTTGTCAGTGCCAGTACCACCGCCGGTAGCTGCACCGCCGCCAATGGGACGCTGACCTGCCCGGTCGGATCGCTCGCGCCCGGCGCTCAAGCGGTGGTCACGATGATCGTCAAGGTCGCACCGGATACCGCGGTTTCCTCGATCGTGAACACCGGCACCGTCAGTTCCACTACGCCGGATACCGTCAACACCAACAACACAGCCGCTACCACCGTCACCGTCGCCCGCAACGCCGACCTCGCCGTGGTCACCACCGCCACCCCGAACCCGACGACCGCTGGATCGGCGGAGACGTACACCATCCAGGTCACCAACAACGGGCCGTCGGCCGCGGCCGGAGTGGTGGTGAGTGCACCCGCCGTCACCGATCTGAACATCCGCACGGCCAGCAGCACTCTTGGTACCTGCACCATCACCGCTGGCGCGATCAACTGCCCCGTCGGCGCGCTGGCAGTTGGTGCTTCCGCGGTGATCACGGTCCGAGCCGATATCGCGTCCACCCGCGCCGCGGGACCGATCTCCTACACCGGCTCGGCCACCACCACGACCACCGACCCGGTGGCCGCTAATAACTCCGCCACCGCAACCGTGACGGTGAACACCAGCGCTGACCTGTCGCTGACCAAGTCGTCCAACCCCGCAACCATCGTCGCCGGATTACCTGTCACCTACTCGCTCACGGTGTCCAATGCCGGACCATCACAGGCTGTCGGCGCCACCATCAGCGATCCGCTGCCCGCCGGCCTCTTGTTTGTCTCCAGCCCGTCCGGCTGTTCGGCCACTAATGGCGGGGCCAACGTGATTTGCACCGCCGGCACGCTGGCGGCCGGTGAGAGCACAACGCTGACCTTCATCGCCAGCTCGCCGCCCGGCGAGACCGGTGACATCACCAATACAGCAACAGTTTCAGCCACCACCAGCGACCCGAATGCGGCCAACAACGTGGCGGCTGTCCTGTCGAGTACCTCGCAGAGCGCCGACCTGTCGCTGACCAAGACCTCGGCGCCCGAGGTCCCGAAGTCCGGCGGAATCATCACCTACACCCTGACTGCCACCAACAACGGTCCGTCTGAGGCCACCGAGGTCTCGGTCCGGGACGATCTGCCGGCCGGCATCACCTTTACCTCCGGGAGCACGGCCGGCGGCGCTGCCTGCAGCGCAGCCGGGGCCGTTGTCACCTGCCCGGTCGGAGTGCTGGCCGCCGGCGCAAGCGCAAGCATCACCATCGTCGGGAACATTGCCGCCAGCACCCGAGGCGGATCCACCAACACCGCGGTGATCAGCTCGACCACGTTCGACCCCAATGCCGGCAACAACACCGCCTCTGTTGCCACGAACATCAGGGCGGTGGCCGATCTCCAAGTCACCCTGGACTCGGTCGCCCCCAGCTACGCCGCCGGCACCGAAGCGAGCTATACGCTGACGGTGGCCAATCTCGGACCGGGTGAT
>JBBSUU010000171.1:0-6654 GCA_038234115.1 Mycobacteriales bacterium | reverse complement strand
TGGTCTTGCCCATCAGTCGCTGGCCAAAGCCCATGGTGACCCTGCCGGCAGCCGAAATTGGCAGTCGTGCCAGTTTCGCGCCACGGTTCAGCGCACCCTGCGGAATTTCGGACATGCTGCCATTGTGTCCTGTCAGCTCGGCGGGGGGAGGCGAATTGTGGGGCATGCAACTGTTTCGGCGTTGGCCATATCGGTATCAGCCAGAACGGCGAGCCGGTGACCGGCAGTTATGCCCGACGTTCACCTGAAAGAGTGATCATCGGCGACAGGAGCACCGAGGGTGAATTGTCCAACTTCGGCGGCGCACCAACCAGCTGTCGCTGTCCCACTCCAAGGTGCCGTTGATGGTGTCAGGTGGTTCGATCCCGTCGAGGTATTGAAGAACCTGGCCGGCCCCTGCTGCGGCCGCGGCGGCCGCGTGAGTGGATGACGGAACACTTTGCTGATGGTTCAGCGCCAACATGACCAACGGCCAGGCGGGATCCAGGTCTGCGCGAGACAGATGACCGCAGTTCACGCAGGACGTTCGCGCCGGCATCACGAATGGGCCAACTACGGCGGTTAACTCAGTGGTGCGGATTGCCAGGTGGGGAATTCCCCGATCGTGCAGACTCCCCAGCACGGCGGCATCCACCGGACCGTCGCCGGCCACGACGACGAGATTCGGCGGGACATAGCCGGAAGGCGGATGAACTGCTGCTTGCGGCGCCACTCGTTGCACAACCTGCGCCAGGGCCCGCCGGTCGATGAGTTGCCGAGCTTGTTGAGTATCGTGCCCCGAGCACATCTCGGTGGTCGACTGCGGCGCAACTGCAAATGGTTTCCCATCTGCCTTGGTGCCCGCGCCGGGCCTCGAGAACGCCGCAGCCCGGCCGGTTCGGCGCCCGGGGGAGGACCTACGGTTGCGGGATTGGGATTCGCCAGCGGCCACCGGATCAGATACGAGTCCGGCGTGGCCGACTCCGGCCGCGCAGATGTCGCCAGGACGCAATAACCGGTCGGGCTCGATGTGGATGTGCCCAACTCCGGCGCCTGCGAGAAGTGCGGCCATTGAGGCTGCGACCCGGCCCGCCCCGACTATCTGGACCACGGCTTCTTGGCGGTTGCGCATCGCCTGGGCTGCTGCCTCGGGGCCGAAGCGAATCGTCAGGGCCTGCCGGTCGGCGCGGACGCAGGCGGCCTCCGACAGCTGGCGCTCGCTACCGGCGGCCGGCGGCACCCGGAAGACGAACCCGGCTGCCACCAGGCCGGAGAGAAACTTGACCCAGGAAGTTAATTCCACCCCGTACCGTTCGGAGAGCTTGAGCAGCGCCTGATGGGTGGATCGGTTGCCATCCAGATCTTTGAGGAGTGAGGCCGCACCCGGCGGTGCGTTATGCACAACAGTGCAATAGGGCAGGTCGCTGCCGATCTGCAGCGTCGTGCGATCGCGTTCCACCAGGCACAGCCCCGACGCGAACTGGAGTCGGAGATCAGCGTTGAGTACATCCACTTCGACATGCTCCGGCAATGTGCACCCCCGGGGTTCAGGGTGGCACGATCCGGGTCTTGGCCGGATAGATTGTCCACACACCGCTGATCAGGGCAGCGGCTGCTGTCTACCGATCCGCCCTACCACGCCGCCGGTAGCAACTACTCTGCCTTTTCCTTACCCAGGATCCGGTTCATCTTGGTGCCGCACACCGGGCAGATGCCTTTTGCCATCCGGCGACCATTGGTTTCCACCGCTTCGCCCTCGAAGTCACGCTTTTCTTTGCACTTGACGCAGTACCCGTTATAGGTCTCAGCCATGGTGTTCCCTCTCAGGTAAGTCCGGACGATGAATCCATCGTCCGGTATTCCACCCGGGTCGCGGCCCGGAATCCATGGTCACGCTACCGCTCCAGACCGACAACGGACGGGAAACCACCCGGTTCCGGCGATGCAATAGGCGCAATTCATGGTCTTGATGGGTGTTCTGCCCGGCTCCGGGCGAGCCTGTCGAACTTACGCGGCAGCCGGTCCGGCTCAGCAAGCACTGTCGGTGTGACCTCATACAGTGCTCGTAGGTAGGCAAACAAGCAACCGGGCAGACAAAGTGGGTGACCGATCGTGCCGGAACAGATGACGGCGTGTCATATTCAGGAATCGGCGCGGCACACCGCCGCTTTCGAGTCGGCAGTCTTTCAACCAGGTCAGATCGAAGTACGGCGAAGTCCGAAGCGCCGTCGTACCGTGTCGGCCAGACGGGAGGGCCCCAAGACCGTGGTGTTCATCCCGGCACGATTCTCCGTCGAAGAGGAGGAGCAGTGGGTTGCCGAAATGATCCAGCGACTGGACGCCTCTGATCGTCGAACCGGTTCTGGTGCAACGCGGGGCGAGGCTGCCCTGATGCAGCGCGCCGGTGAGCTATCCCTGCAGTATCTGGCCGGTGCGGCGGTACCGGTATCAGTCAGGTGGGTGGCCAATCAGCATCAACGTTGGGGTTCGTGCACCCCCGAAGAATCCTCGATCAGGTTGTCCAACAGGCTGCAGAGCATGCCGGGCTATGTCGTCGATTTCGTTCTCCTGCACGAACTCGCGCATCTGATCGAGCCCCGTCACGGTGCGCCCTTCCGCTCCCTGGTGGCCGGTTTCCCCGCTACGGACAAAGCCCAGGGCTACCTTGATGGCTTTGCCGCCGGCCAACTCGTGGCCGCTGTTGTAGATCCCAGCGCCGCGGCACAGCCCAGCCCCGTCGGCAAGCGGTCATCGACCGGACTCGCACCCCCGGCGAACTCGAACAGCCATCAGCGCAGCGCGCTGGGGCCGGACCTGCCCGCCCTCTGGTAGCAGCACAATGAATGACTGAGAAGATGAGCCAATGACCTATCTTCCTGATCCAGCCCGCTATGACTCGATGCCTTATCGAAGGGTGGGCACCAGCGGCCTGCACCTGCCTGCTGTTTCTCTGGGCCTGTGGCACAACTTAGGTGACACCGACAAATTCCAGACACAGGGTGAAATATTGCGCCGAGCCTTCGATCTCGGTGTCAACCATTTTGATCTGGCGAACAACTACGGACCTCCCCCTGGCAGTGCCGAGACCAACTTCGGCCGTCATCTCCGAACCGACTTCGCAGGCTTGCGTGATGAGCTGGTGATTTCCTCCAAGGCCGGTTACGACATGTGGCCCGGGCCTTACGGCAATTGGGGTTCGCGGAAATACCTGCTTTCCAGCCTGGACCAGTCGCTCAATCGGATGGGTCTGGATTACGTCGATATCTTCTACTCCCATCGGGCCGACCCCGAGACTCCGCTGGAGGAGACGATGGGGGCACTGCACACCGCGGTCACCAGCGGCCGTGCGCTCTATGCCGGAGTTTCCTCCTACTCACCGGAGCGGACTGTCCAGGCGGGAAAGATCATGCGGGAACTGGGAACACCGTTGCTGATTCACCAGCCGTCCTACTCGATGCTCAACCGCTGGATCGAGCCAGACCTGCTCAATACACTCGGCGATGAAGGCATCGGGTGCATCGCCTTCTCGCCGCTGGGGCAAGGCATGCTGACCGACCGCTATCTGGGCGGCATCCCGGCCGACTCCCGGGCAGCGCGACCATCCTCGCTGTCGCAGGAACTTCTGTCAGCGGAGAACCTGGCCAAGATCCGCGGACTCAACGGAATCGCGGCTGATCGCGGTCAGAGCTTGGCGCAGCTTGCGCTGGCTTGGGCGCTTCGTGATGCCCGAGTTACCTCGGTCCTGATCGGAGCTTCGTCGGTCAAGCAACTAGAGGACAATGTGGCCGCCATCAATAACCTGTCGCTGACCAGCGACGAGCTGATGGAGATCGACCGCTACGCGGTAGAGGCCGGCATCAATCTCTGGCAGACCTCCAGCAGCGCCTGACAATCCTCAGCGCTGCTAATCCTCAGCGCTGCTAATCCTCAGCGCTGCTAATTCTCAGCGCTGCTAATTCTCAGCGCTGCTAATTCTCTGCGGCTGCAATCGCAAATCAGATGTTACTCCGTCGAGTGGGGGTCTTCGGATTCCGGTGACCCCTCTTCGAAGTTCTCGACGCTGATATCGCCTTTTTCCAAGCTGGCCAACAATTCGTGAAATTGCCGGTCACGTGCCACGAAAGCATCAGGATCGTCCAGATCAGCGCTGGTCGGCAGCAGATCAGGATCAGCCCACAGGGTGTCCCGACCGTCGGTTCCGCGGGATTCGCCAAGACTGCGCCACAATTGAGCCGCCGCTCGCAGCCGCCGCGGTCGAAGTTCCATCCCGATCAGGCTGGCGAATGTCTGTTCAGCTGGCCCCCCGGTCGCCCGACGCCGACGAAGTGTTTCGCTCAGTGCCGAGGCCGTGGGAAGCCGGTCACCCACTGCTGCGCTGACCACGGTGTCAACCCAACCCTCGACCAGGGCCAGGATGGTTTCCAGCTTTCCAAGAACGCGGTCCTGCTCCGGCGAACTGGCCGCAGAGAACATGCCCTGGTTGAGCGTTTGCTCGATGGATGACATATCGGCCGGATTGAAAGAGGCAGCCAGTTCTTCAGCGGCGGAGAAGTCGACGGTGATGGTGGAGGCGTACTCAGAGATCAGGCCGACAACTTTTTTGCGCAGCCACGGCACACTTGCGTAGAGGCGCTGATGCGCCGCCTCCCGGGCAGCCAAGAAAAGTCGGGTCTGATCGGAGTCGATTCCGAGGCTGGTACCGAACTCGGCCAGCGCGCGGGGGAGCAGCACAGCCGTCCCCTCGGGGCCCAGGGGAAGTCCGATATCGGTTGAGGTCAGCACTTCACTTGCCAGTTGCGCCAGCGCCTGACCCAGGTGGGAGCCGAAGGCCATACCCCCGACGGAGCCCAGCATGGCCATCATCGGTCCGGCTTGCGACTTTGCTTCCTCGGGTAGCCCTTCGAGTAGAGCACCTCCCATTCGATCCGCGATGGGGGAACAAAGCTCTTGCCAGGTAGGCATTGTCGCTTCGACCCATTCCTTCGGTGTCCACGCCGTGACCTTGTGCGCGCCGGCGGGGAAGGAGGTCGCACCATCGAGCCAGATCTCGGCCAGGGCCACCGCATCCCGTACTGCGGCCAGGTCCACCGATGAAACTGGATGATTGTTGGGCAGTTGCTGCATCGCCATTTTCATCGCGAGGTCATAGTTGACCGGGCCGGCAGAGGGGCCGGCCGAGGACATCATTTGGCCGAGCTGCGACAGCATTGCCCCCAGCTGGGACATGTCAAAGCCCCCCGCGGCAGGGTCCGACCCACCGGCATTCTTGCTCTTGTCATCGCCAGAATCATCACTCGGAAGTCCGAATCCGAAAGGGAGGTTCGTCATGTAGTCAACGGTACCCATCATTCGGGTCTTCGCGCCGATCAGCACGCCGTTGGCCAGACCTCACACGGACAGACCCTAGGCTTGGTCCCCATGTCCTGGTTTAACAGCTTGAGCGTGCGCGGCCGCACCTTGACTGTCGGTTTGGTGCTGACAGCGGGGCTGGTCACAGCGGGTTCCACGATTCGAATTCCGTACGTTGCACTGGGCCCGGGTGTCACCATCAACACCCTGGGTACCTACGATCAGGCGCCGATCTTCACCTTCGAAGGCAAAGATATTCCGCCCTCGGTGAACGAAAAATTCGGTGATGGGAGCCATCTCAATATGACCACGGTCTCGGTCACCGACGGTATGACGTTGTTCGGTGCGATCGGCCTGTGGGCCAGCGGCAATTCCGCTCTGGTCCCGCGCGAGGAGGTCTATCCGCCGAACCAGACGACCGAGCAGGTCGAGCAGCAGAACGCGAAGAGTTTCTCGGACTCCCAGACACTGTCCGAGATAGCCGCGCTCTCCTATTTGAAATACCCGTTGGCAATCTATGCCGGGAGCATCGCGCAGGATTCGCCGAGTTATGACGTGCTGGATCCGCAGGATCAGATCATCGCGCTGAACGGCACGGCGGTGGCAACTGTCGACGCATTGCAAAATACGCTGGCCGGCACGCTCCCGGGTCAGGTGGTCACGGTGACAGTGCTCCGCACAGACTCGACCGGGGCTGCTGTACAGAAGGACGTGAAGGTGACCTTGGTGGCCAATGCCGCCGCGGGGACCCGGGGTTTTCTGGGCATCGCCCCGCAGGTGCGACCGATTGCGCCATTCACCATCTCTAACTCTCTACAGACTTCCAATATCGGCGGTCCCTCCGCGGGTCTGATGTTTACCCTGGGCATCATCGACCGCTTGACCGAGGGCGACCTCACCAGCGGCCATTACATCGCCGGCACCGGCACCATCGACACCGATGGCAAGGTCGGCGAGATCGGCGGTATTTTGTTGAAGATGATTGCCGCCAAAGATGTCGGGGCCACGATCTTTCTGGTTCCGGCCGGGAACTGCTCCGAGGCCCTTACCCGGGTGCCGGACGGCTTGCAGTTGGTCAAGGTCGGCACCGTTGCCGAGGCGATGACCGCACTGGAACAGATCAGTAAAGGTGAAGCGCCCGCCGGGTGCTGAGCGGCCGGAATATTAGTCGGCGAAGGTCAATTCCAAGGCCGTGATCAGGTTCGGCGCCAGGTCCGCGCCGCGCAGCGGGGTGTCCTCGTGCTCGCCGCGGAGCCGCATCAGACACGCCCCACCGCCGTCGCGTAATACACCTGCAGCCAGGCGCGCCTCGGTGCGCTCCGGATG
>JBBSUU010000170.1:0-6715 GCA_038234115.1 Mycobacteriales bacterium | reverse complement strand
TGACCTGCACATCGGCATCGAAATCGATAAGGTCAACCGGACAGTCACCATCTCCGACAATGGCATTGGAATGTCGCGCGCGGAGGTCATCGACCTGATCGGCACGCTGGCAAAGTCAGGCACCGCGGAATTACGGGACAAGCTCAAGCAGGCCCGCAAGGATGGTGCAGACGCCGCAGCGTCACAGGAACTCATCGGCCAGTTCGGCATCGGTTTCTATTCCACCTTCATGGTTGCCGATACGGTCACCCTGCTGACCCGCAAAGCCGGCGAGAGTAGTGCCACCCGGTGGGAATCCAACGGCGCCGGCACCTACACGATCGAAGAGGTCGAGAACGCCGCACAAGGCACCTCGGTCACCCTGGCGTTGAAGCCGGAGGACGCCGAGGATCACCTTTTCGACTACACCGCGGCCTGGAAGATCAAGGAGCTGGTGAAGAAGTACTCCGACTTCATCGCCTGGCCGATCCGGATGGCCACCGAGATTCCGGTTCGGCCGGCAGGGTCGACCGCCGATCTGGATGCTGATCTGGATGCTGATCTGGATTCCGACTCGGGTTCTGATTCCGATTCTGGCGTGGTCGAGGCTGATGCAGGCCCGACCTTCGAGACGATCAATTCGATGAAGGCGCTCTGGACCCGGTCCAAGGATGACGTCACAACCGAGGAGTACACGGAGTTCTATCGGCACGTCAGCCATGCCTGGGACGATCCGCTGGAAGTCATTCCGATGAAGGCCGAAGGCACCTTCGAGTACCAGGCACTGCTGTTCATCCCGTCCCGCGCACCGTTCGACCTGTACCAACGGGAGAGCAAGACCGGCATTCATCTGTATGTGAAGCGCGTCTTCATCATGGACGATTGTGATGATCTGGTTCCGGAATACCTCCGCTTCGTCAAGGGAGTTGTTGATGCGCAGGATCTTTCGCTCAACGTGTCCCGCGAGATCCTGCAACAGGATCGACAGATCCGGGCAATCCGCCGACGGCTGACCAAAAAAGTGCTCTCCACCATCAAGGATCTGCAGACCAGCGACACCGAGAAGTACGCCACGCTCTGGAAGGAGTTCGGTCGGGCTTTGAAGGAGGGTCTGCTCTCGGATCAGGACAATCAGGAATTGCTGCTGGGTCTTTCCAGCTTCAGTTCCACCAACAGCGAAGATGGCGCCACAACGCTGGCCGAGTACGTCGAGCGGATGAAGGACGGCCAGGAACAGATCTTCTACGCCACCGGCGAATCCCGCACCCAACTCGAAAGCTCGCCCCACATGGAGGCTTTCAAGGCCAAGGGGCTCGAGGTGCTGTTGCTCACCGACCCGGTGGATGAGGTGTGGGTCGGGGCGGTACCGGGATTTAATGGCAAGAGCTTCCAGTCAATCGCCAAGGGCGAGGTCGATCTTGACTCCCACGACGATGTTGATTCCCCCGAAAAGGACGAGCAGAAGCAGGGTTTCGCCGACCTGCTTGCGTACCTGACGACCACCCTGGAAGCAGACGTCAAGGAGGTCCGGCTGTCCTCACGACTGACCACTTCGCCGGCCTGCATTGTCGGCGATGCCTACGACCTGACCCCGATGCTGGAGAAGATGTATCGAGCGTCGGGCCAACCGGTTCCACACACCAAGAGGATTCTGGAATTGAACCCGACGCATCCGCTGGTCGAAGGTCTTCGGCAGGCGCGGGCCGAACGACCGGAAGATCCGAATCTGGCGGAGACTGCTGAATTGCTCTATGGCACAGCCCTCTTGGCTGAGGGCGGGGACCTGACCGATCCGGCCAAGTTCGCGCGATTGTTGGCGGAGCGGTTGACCCGAACCGTCTGAGTCGCGCCGGCTCAGCCGAGCGGATTCTTTCGGCGGCGCCCCTTTTGTGTGTTGCGGCTCGGGCATGCGAGAGGGGCGCCGCTCTTCTCATTCCTGGGATGGCCGGCGATCGTGTCATCGTCAGCTACTTAGGGCCGGCGGCGATGTTGGCCGGTGGCGATGTTGGCCGGTGGCGGGGAAGAGAAGCTCGATCACTTGGCTCCGTTGGTGCATGCGTGTTCAGTTCGGTCGTCAGTCCAGGCAGAACTCGTTACCTTCCGGGTCAGCCATCACGATAAAGCCGGCACTCAACGGCGGTGTCGGCTCATCGCGCCGTAATCGTTTCCCGCCCAGCGCGACCAGTCGGCCACATTCGATCTCCAGCGCTGCCATGCGCTCCTCACCGAGAAGCCCGGGAGCAGATCGGATGTCGAGGTGGATGCGATTCTTGGCGACCTTCCCCTCCGGTACCTGCTGGAAGAACAATCGTGGGCCGCGACCGTCCGGGTCCACGATGGCTGAGCGGCTATTTCGTTCCGACTCGGGCACGCCGACTTGCTCGAGGAAGTCGTTCCAAGCCGCCAGCGGATCAGCGCCGTCGGCTAACTCGACACCGGGCGGACCGGGGAGGATGTAGCCCAACGCCTCCTTCCAAAAGGTCGAAAGTGCGGCCGGGTCGTGGGCGTCAAACGTGACCTGGACCTGACGGCTGCTCATGGATCGCTCCCGTGGTTGCAATTGGTTGACTTCGATCAACTCACCTTGGCACCTATTGCGGATGTTTTCCGTCCGGATGGCAGCCGAGTGATTGATCAGGGCGTCCTGGCGCTTACCGCAGGGAAGTTCGGACAGCCGGTGCAGTCGATGCTTAGGTAGAAACACAGCAGGGCGGCAAGCCACGCAGCAGGTCAGAGTTCAGCCGGATCGCCGCTCACAATTCAACAACCCGCTCACCGGGCGGAGTTCACCCTGCTCAGCCTTCAGCGAGCGCTTCCGTCAGCTGAGCTGCGGTCAAGCTGGGCCCGTAAGCGGGCTTGTCCCGGTCGAATCGACGACCCTCTACCAGCGGCCCGGCATCCACCACATCGAAGCCGAATTCGCTGATCAGGCCGGCCACGACCGCTTTGGCGTCGGCGTGGTCACCGGCAATCGGAAGTGCCCGACGATTGACCTCTCCCACCGGCTTGGCGTCATCGCCAATCGCAAGTGCCTGAATGTTGTTAAATGCCTTGACAACTTTCGAGGTTGGGAGATGGGCGGCCAAACTGCCACTCACGGTCGCGATGCCGTTGTCAATTTCCGGGAAGTGGCCGTCACGTTCGAAGTAGTAGTTATTGGTGTCGATAACCACTTTGCCGGCCAGTTGCTCGATCGGCACCTCTCGGTAGTTCTTGAAGGGCACCGTGACAACGGCGATTTCCGCAGCGGCGGCAGCTTCGGCAGCCGTAGCGGCTGATGCCTGTGGTCCCAGTTCGGCAATGAGATCGGCGAGCGTCTCAGGTCCGCGAGAATTACTTAATACCACCGTATGTCCGTGCGCGATCGCCTGCTTGGCGATGGCCTGTCCGATGTTGCCGCTTCCGATGAGTCCAATAGTTGTCATGCCTGGACCAACCAGGCCACGGCCATCGGTATTCCAACGGGTGCGCCCGAAGTTGACAAAACTTCACCGGTGAGAAGTTTGCTACGCCAGTTTCCTGCCATCGCTGCGTCTCATCCGGTGTGCTTCCCGTTCCAATCCGCCTCCAGGCCGTGGTTGCCCAGGTTCTCCAACACTGTTCTAATTGCCGCCCCCAAACTGACGCTGATTTCCGCCGGTGCTGCAGCGCGACGCAGTCTGCTCGGGCGGCAGCTCCAGCCCTGACGTCATGGCCTCATGGCCTCATGGCCAACCATTCCAAATGGGCTTATCCAGTGCAGCAAAATCCCGTATCGATGATTCGCGGGTGTGGTCACCGACGGGCCAGGCGTCAGTGTCGGCCGGTTCGGGTAACTGTCCGAGAGCAGCCGGTTGGTCAGCGCACCCGGCGATTCTCGCTATCGTGACGGTTGCCGGTTCAGATTGTGCACGTCACGGTTCGAGATTCGGCCGCCGGGTGACACCATGAGCAGCACGCTCCGCAGACGCCGCCGGCCGAGGCCGGCAACAGCAACAGCACACAGCACAGAGCACAGAGCACAGAGCACAGAGCACAGAGGAGAAATACGCGGTGACCTCGAGAGTTGAAGACGAATCCGAAGTAGTTTCGGCCGATCAAGTCCAAGTTCCGGAAAACACCGAAAATTCTGAAGCTCCTGCGTCAACCGCGGGTCCTGACCAGAACCCCTCCGATTCCCCGGTAGGCGATTCCGAATCCCTGGACCCACCTGTGGAGATCAACTTTGACGAGCAGTTCTACCCGGCCCGCCCGAAGGCATTGCGTCCACGGGCCCGCCGTCGCCAGGAGATCTCCGCGAACCTGAAACCGCCGTTCGACGCCGACGGCCGCAACCGGGCCTATGTGGACTGGTTGGTCGACCAGTCGATGCTGGGCGACGCGACCATGATGGCGCGGCAATTGGCCGGTCAGGCCAGCATGTGGGCTCATCCCTACGCACACCCGAACCCGCGTAGCGCGGTCGACCGCGCATCCGTCTGGTTCACCGCCTACCCGCTATCGCTGATCACCCGACCGAATCAGAGTTTCCTGGCCGCGCTCGGCGCTGAAGATCTCTGGGCGGCCTTCGAACGTATCGGCATCAAGGCCGTCCACACCGGGCCCGTCAAGTTGGCCGGCGGTATCACCGGGTGGAAACCGACGCCCAGCATCGACGGCCATTTCGACCGGATGAGCATGGGCATCGATCCGATGTTCGGCACCGAGGACGAGTTTCGTGCAATGTGCGACTCGGCGTCAGCGCACGGCGGCACCATCATCGACGACATCGTGCCGGCCCACACCGGCAAGGGCCCAGATTTCCGGCTGGCCGAGATGAATTACCGGGACTATCCCGGCATCTACCACATGATCGACATTCCGGAAGAGGACTGGCACCTGCTGCCCGATGTCCCCGACGGAGCCGATTCGGTCAATCTCGACCTCGCCCACGAAAGAGCACTGCAGGACGCCGGTTTCATCATCGGTCACATGCAACGAGTGATCTTTTACGAGCCGGGTATCAAGGAAACCAACTGGAGTGCCACCAAGGCTGTCTGGGATACCAAGGGCAAGCAACGTCGCTGGGTCTACCTTCACTATTTCAAGGACGGCCAGCCGTCGATCAACTGGCTGGATCCGACATTTGCCGGTATGCGACTGGTGATCGGGGATGCCCTGCATTCATTGCTGGATCTGGGTTCCGGCGCACTCCGGTTGGACGCCAACGGTTTCCTCGGTGTTGAGAAAAGTGCGGATGAGGCCGCCGCCTGGTCGGAGGGACATCCGCTCTCCGAGGCGGCAAACCAGATCATCGGCAGCATGGTGCGAAAGGTCGGCGGGTTCACCTTCCAGGAATTGAACCTCACGATCGACGACATCAAGGCGACCTCCGAGGTTGGCTCCGATCTGTCATACGACTTCATCACGCGTCCCGGTTATCAGCACGCATTAGCCACCGGCGATACCGAGTTCCTGCGTTTGGTGCTGCGCCAGGGAATGGAAATCGGCGTGGACCAAGCATCTTTGGTGCATGCAATGCAGAATCACGACGAGCTCACCTATGAGTTGGTGCACTTTGCCACCACTCACAAAGAGGATATGTACGAACTCGCCGGCGAGAAGTTGAACGGATTCGATCTGGCCGAGAATATCCGGGAAACGTTGCGGCAGAAGATCACCGGTGAGGCCGGACCGTATAATATGATTTTCACCCAGAACGGAATCGCCTGCACCACAGCCAGTGTCATCACGGCGTCATTGGGGCTGACCGATCTGACAGCATTGACCGAAGTCGATGTGGAGAAGATCAAGGACGCTCATCTTTTGATGGCGATGTACAACGCCCTGCAGCCCGGCGTATTCGCCCTGTCCGGTTGGGATCTGACCGGGACGCTGCCGCTCCCGACTTCGCAGGTGCAGTCGTTGATTTCCGGTGGCGACACGCGCTGGATCGAGCGCGGCGGCCATGACCTGATGGGCTGGAACCCAGAGGCCACGGCTTCCTCCTCCGGGATGCCCAAGGCCCTGTCCCTGTACGGGTCACTGCCCTCCCAGTTGGACGATCCAAACTCGTTCGCATCACGACTGGCCGACATTCTGCGGGTTCGGGAGGATCACGGCATCGCCACCGGTCAGTTGATCGACGTCCCGGATGTGCCGCAACTGGGCATGCTGGTCATGGTGAACCGGTTGGCCATCGGCGCGATCCAGATCACGGTGCTCAACTTCAGCAACGAGGTTATCTCCGGCCAGGTCATCTCCTCGGAGTTGCCACCGGGCGGGGTGGTGGTGAACCTGGCGACCAGCGAAGCACTGGCCACCGTCGATCTGCTCGGCAGTTTTTCCATCGAACTGAGCGCGTTTGCCGGTGTCGCCCTGATCATCAAGGACCCGGCCGACGTGTGATCGGTTGGGCGCCGGCCGATCGGACAGGTCGCGAAGGCTTGCCTCGTCCCTGTTGCCGGCAGCGACTGTTCATGCCGCTGGATCCGAGCTTCACACGGTGTTCGGCCAAATCACCCACGATGATGGCTTTGTGGAGCTGGGCGTCAGCAGCCGCAGCCAGCCCGGCTCTCTGTATCCGTATAATTGAGCGAATTCAATTTCGGATGCGAATACTGAATCGGTTATCCTTGGTCGCAAATTGTAGTCGCCGTAGTGATTTGGCTTGGGTGTGACGGCCGCTGGTAGGCTTTGCGCCTACTTCGCGGAGACTCCCCCCAAGATGCCGCAGAGCTGAGTGATGATGGGTGATCGAGCTGTGCTTTGGGGGCCT
>JBBSUU010000169.1:0-6742 GCA_038234115.1 Mycobacteriales bacterium | reverse complement strand
CACCCACCCCCGCCCCCCCCCCCGCTTGGGGGCCCGCCGGCTGCACTGCAGGTCGCAGGCGTCCTGGTTACCAGGCTCACCACTGATCGTCGAGCATGGGGCCGCGTCTCTCGCGGACTCCCTCATCGACGTACCTCCCGCGGTTGATGCGGTGAGTGGGTACCAACGGGGTCTGCGTGCGGAGTCGGATCCGGGGGGTGCGGAGTTTCTCTTCCACTCCGCCCGTTGCCGGAATTCGGGTCCGTGAGTCAGGTCTACCCTCAGCCGCGCAGTAGGGCAAGAGTGGTCCCTCTTTCGGGTGACCACTTGGAGCCATCGGGTAGATACAGGAGTACGGATCTACTGTTACGCAGTATTCGAGTGATTCTCGGTGGCGGGATGACGCACGCGAGATCACGCGCTACGATTGCTGTGTCGGTTTTCACCCCCCCGAAACCGACCACCGGTCCGGCTCACCCCCCTGAGCTGGACCCCGCGCCCCCCGCCTACCCCCCCTGGCGGGGGGCGCCCTTTTTGCCTACGGGCCCGACAACTGTCGGGCCCGTTTTGCTTTGCGCCCCAACAAGTTCTGGCAAGTTTCGGCCACGGCATATTTATGTCGACTTCGGCCCGGCAAAGATTGTTATCCACAAGTGCATATCTATCCCCAAATGATTCTGGGGTAGTTGGCAAATCGGTTTTGTGAGAGTCCAGTGAGGGTCCGACGCGGCCATTGCGAGCCGGGTTATTGCATTGGACGCCAGGAGAAGCAGATGGATACTCGACCCTTGGTCATCACGGAAAATCACGAATTGCTCGATGACCTTTTACGGGTGGCGGCCGCCGCGGGAGTAGAGGTCACGCACTCGTCCGCTCCGCACACCAAACTTGCTTGGCGCAGCGCCTGTGTGATCCTGCTGGATTCAGCCAAAGTGCGATCGGCAGTGCTTGCCGGCATGCCACGACGAGCCGGCGTGCTGGTGGTGGCACCGCAGGAGCCGAGCTCCGAGGTCTGGGAGCAATGTGTGCTGCTGGGCGTTGATCGCACTCTGGTGCTGCCGGCCGGCGAGGAAGCCCTGGTCCGGATCCTTTCTGATGCCACCGATCATGGCCCCGGCGATGGTCGGGTGATTGCCACGATCGGCGCCAGGGGTGGCGCCGGATCTTCGGTGCTGGCCGCTGCGCTGGCGGTGGCCGCAATGGCTGCCGGAAGCGGCGTGCTGTTGGCCGATTGCGATCCATGGGGGGCCGGCCTTGACCTGCTGTTCGGCCTCGAATCCGATCCTGGTGTGAGATGGTCCGACCTCGCGGCGCCGGGCGGCAGGTTACCGGCCGATGCCCTCCATCAGGCTCTGCCCTCCATTTTTCCCGGCCAGTTACCGACCCACTCAAAAGCCGCCGCAGCCCAATCAGGGCGTTTGCGTTCGACCGGGCGTCCGGGGCTGCTCGGTGTGCTTTCAATACTTGCCTTTGATCGCACCCAGGACATGTCAGTGCCACCCCACGTGTTGGACGTCGTACTCGACTCGTGCCGTCGTGCGGGCGATCTCGCTATTCTGGACCTGCCCAGAGTGCCCGATGCCAGCGCCGAACTGGCTCTGGACCGTGCTGACCTGGTGGCGATAGTCGTGCCGGCGGATGTGCCTGCCTGTTACGCCGCCCGCCGGGTGGTGGAGCGAGTGCTGGGGGCCGGGGTCGAAGCGGGAATCGTCGTGCGGGGCCCTGCACCCGGTGGCCTTGGCGCCGACGATGTAGCTACCGCGCTGCATTTGCCGCTGCTGTCGCAGATGCGGCCCCAACCGGGTTTGGCTCGTGCCCTCGAACTCGGCAGGCCCCCCGGCGTGGATCGGCGAAGTCCGCTGGCCAGAACCGCGAGACTGGTCCTGCAGCAGGCAACGGGTACGGCGAGGTCAGCCGCATGATGCAGACCAACGCGATGCTGGACAGTCCCGGCCCCGCTGCCGATACGTGGGGGTCGCCTCGGCCGGAAATGCCACCCGGTCTGGTCGAGCGTGTGCAGTCACGATTGGCGATGGAAGGCCTCTCGCCGAGTTCGTCCGCCGTGGCCAGAGCGGTAAGGGCCGAGGTCGGTGTGTTGGTGAGTGATGCCGAGATGCTCCGGTTGATCCGTGCCCTACATCGCGAGCTGGTGGGGGCCGGCCCGCTTGCCGGCCTGCTCGCCGACCCGCGAACTACCGACGTGATGGTCAACGGTCCGCGAGATGTCCGGGTGGATCAAGGGTCTGGGTGGGAGGAGACATCTGTCACGTTTGCTGATGAGGCGGCCGTCCAGCGGTTGGCGAGGAGATTGGCCGCCGCCGCCGACCGAAGGCTGGATGATGCGCACCCGTACGTTGATGCGAACTTGGCCGACGGCACCAGACTGCATGCCGTTCTTTTCCCGGTAGCGGCGTCGGGAACCTGCATTTCACTGCGAGTGCTTAGGCATACCCGATACGACATCGGCGCCTTGGAAGCCGGGGGGACCTTCCCCGGTCAAAGCCTGCGGGTTGTGCAGCAAATACTGGCAGCGCGACTGGCTTTCCTCATTTCCGGCGGCACCGGTACCGGCAAAACAACACTGTTGGCAGCACTTCTCGGAGCAGTGGAACAAGATGAACGGATTGTGACGGTGGAGGATGCCGGCGAGTTGCGGCCGGTCCACCCACATGTGGTGCGATTGGTGGCACGGCCGGACAACGTCGAGGGAACCGGCAGTATCGAACTGCGGGACCTGGTTCGCCAGGCGCTACGGATGCGACCGGATCGCCTGGTGATAGGTGAGGTCAGAGGCGGGGAAGTGCTCGATCTACTGGCTGCACTCAACACGGGACACGAGGGCGGGGCCGGCACTTTGCACGCCAACACCGCTGCCGACGTCCCCGCCAGGCTGGAGGCACTGGGCGCATTGGGCGGACTTGACCGGCATAGTCTGCATGCGCAACTCCGCGGCGCCGTCCAAGTGATCATCCACCTTCGCCGCGGTACCGACCGATCAGGTGGCAGCACTCGCAGGGTGAACGAAATTGCCTGTCTGGTAACCGATCAGAATAATCTGGTCGTGCCGCTCACCGCATTCGATTCCGATGGCAAGCCTGGACCGGGCGCGGATCGACTACTCCAGATGCTGGCTGAGCGGGGAATTAGCGCAGGGTGGTGACAGTGCTGAACTTCGATTCGCTGCCCGAATCATCGGTCGCGCTGGAGCTGCTGCTGATCGGGGCAGCTTTCTGGTGCTGGCCGATGGCAAATTCTCTGACGGCTTGGGACTGGCGGACCTCAGCCGGGGGAGTGCCACAGGGAACGGTCTCACCTGGAGATCGCGTGTGGAGTTTGTTCGGTGTATTCCCAATGGGCAGTCGTCCGTGCTTTTCCGGACCTTTCGGTGCAACGGCCTCTGTTGCAGGTCCTTTCGTTGCTGGTCCTTTCGTTGCGAGGCCGGTTGCCAGACGGTTCGGTGTCCCGCCGATCGACACCGGCTCGCTCGGGGCCGGACGTGCCTTGGTGGTCAGGGGGTACCGGCGCAAAATTGTGCTGACTCTGCTCAGCGGCGCCATTGTGGCAATGATCGGGACCGTCCCCATCGCGGTGGCAGCCGTTTTGGCGGTCGGTACCGCGACCGTGCTGATCGATGGCGGCCGGCGTCGGGCCGACACTGGTCGGCTACGCGGCGAGACCACAGACGCAGTAAAAGTTTTGGGTCGTGAGCTACGCGCCGGATCCTCGGTCGCAACAGCCTGTGATGCTGCGGCCGGCGCTGCCGGTCCCCGTGCCTTGCCGCTGATGACCGCGCTCGGAGTCGCCGCCCGAGTGGGAGTCGGCGCTCCGAGCATCGATGCGCAGGAGAAATCGACTGATGGAGCGCGTACTACCCTCGGTGCGGCCTTGAATCTGTCACGAAGATATGGGATACCGCTCGCGGCTTTGGTCGATGGTGCCGCCGAGGATTTGGCCAGAAGCGCGGAAGCGGCCGGACGGCAGGAAGCGATGCTGGCCGGGCCACGGTTATCAGGGTATTTGCTGTCTGCGTTGCCTCTACTTGGTATTTTGCTAGGGGTTGGGATGGGCGCCAACCCGCTGCCGGTGCTGTTCGGGCCGGGTGTGGGAGCGGCACTCCTGATCGTCGGGGTGCTGCTGACCTGCCTAGGCCTGCTCTGGTCAGCGCGGATTGCGCAATAACGATGTGGCAGTTTTGGACTCTTGCAGCTCTGAGTGTGATTACGTGGCCCCACCCGCCGGACCGGTCAGCGTCTTTGCACCCGCCCCATCTCCCGCATCGCCGGAATCGTAGTCTCGATCCGGCAACACGGCGTGCTGCGATGATTCTTACTGCGCTGCTGACTGTTTCAGCTCTATTCGCCTCGGGCTTGGTGGTCGTCTTGGCCCCGGTAGCAATGGGGGTGGCACTGTTGTCCCGCAAGCTACCGATAAAGCCACCGGCCGACCTGCGATCCACCGAACGCCAACAGCTCACGGTGATCTGTGGCCTGTTTGCTACCTGTTTGTCGGCCGGAATGTCGGCCGGCGCAGCACTGACCGCTGTCCTGAATGAGCTGGCGCCGGAACGCAGATCTGTCATAGCTCGGGGTTCGCCCAATGTCGGTGCCGCGCAAAAAAGTGCACAGCGAGTGGCAACTCGAACTTCTCCATCGGTTGGCTCGTTCATACCTGGCCAGGCGCAGTCTCCTGCGGTGGCGGCGCTGCGCGCGGTGACGGCCCTGCTTGCCCTGGGTGCAGACCCGGGACGGGCCTGGACTCCGGCGGATTCAATCTCGGCCCTGGCGCCCATTGCCGCAGCGGCCAGGCGATCAACAGTTGGCGGTGTCGGACTCGCACAGGCCGTTCGCGATCAGGCCACCGCGCTGAGTCTGGAAGTAGCGCAGGATTTGGAACGTCGAGCAGGCCGGGCGGGCGTCCTGATGGCTGCACCTCTCGGGTTGTGTTTCCTGCCGGCATTCATCTGTCTGGGCCTGGCCCCGGTCATCATCGCGCTGCTCGCGGATCTGGGAATTGGTTGAAAACCCGGCAGTGTGCGAAGAGTCCCTGTCCACAAGTACTTTTCGATCCACATTCCGCTATTTCCGGTAGAACTCATGTTCCGATCCGTACGAACATGAGGTATCTCGGCAACCGGTCGAGGTGGAGAGGGGAAAATGACTATGTTGCAACGCATTCGCCGCGGGCTGAGCCTGCGGACAATAGATCCGCAGGATGTTGATGTTGGTGAAACCGTTCTGGTTCCGATCGAGGAGATCGAACCCGTCGATGATCGGACTAGCTATGGCGACGAAGGGATGAGCACTGTTGAATACGCCGTCGGTACGGTGGCAGCGGCCGCCTTCGCCGCCGTGCTCTACCGCATCGTGACAGGGGATTCAGTCATTTCAGGTTTGACCAACCTGGTCAATTCCGCGCTGAACACCTCGTTCTGATGAAACCATTCCGGCCGGGACCGCGCGATCATCAAAGTGTTGTTGTACTCGGCCCCGAATTCGAGCCCGATGACGCACGCGTTTCGAGCAGAGGAAGAGCTCTCAACAAAGACCACGACATCCACTTCATTGTCGGCGTCGATGAATTTGACGCCGCCGCCTGCCACGATGCCAGACGCGACCGAGACCAGCTGCCAACAAGACGGTCTCGGGTTGGCAGTGACAGTATCGCTGACGACGACAGTGTCTCTGACGACGGCAGTGTCTCGGACAACCGCAGTGTTTCTGACAGTGGCAGCGTCACCGTTGAGGCAGCGTTGGTGCTGCCGGTGTTGGTCTTCATTCTCGTGTTGTGCCTGGCCGGAATCGGTTGCGTCGTTGATCAACTCAGATGTGTGGATGCCGCTCGTGAGGCGGCCAGATTAGTCGGGAGAGGTGACCCGTCGGCAGGACGGGCGGCTGCGATCCAGATTGCGCCGGAAGGGGCGACTGTGATCGTGGTGTCCTCCGGTGACTTGGTGCGGGTCACCGTGACGGCGGCGCCCTTCATCGGATTGCTTCCTGGGGTCCGGGTGGGCGCAACCTCGGTCGCGGCGCTCGAGTCAAAGGTGGGTAGGTCCCCTTGATCGATGGACAGCGGTGGGCCGCAGAAACTTCGGCTGGGAGGCCAGAGGCAGGTAGTGCCACGGTATTCGTTGCGGTGGCTGGTTCGGTGTTGTTGGTCTTGAGCGTGGTCGGGGTCCAACTGGGCGCTGCGATGGTGGCGCGGCATCGGGCTGAGAGCGCCGCAGATCTGGGCGCTTTGGCCGGCGCATCGCAGATTTTGGCGGGAGCGGAGGTCGCTTGTCAAAGGGCTACCGTCATCGCCGGCCTCGGTGGGGCCAGATTGGACAGTTGTGTCCAGGAGGGGCTGGACCTGTTGGTGGTGGTGAGTGTGCCGACCGGTTTCTTGGGCGGCCGGGCTACTGCGAGGGCGCGTGCTGGGCTGGTGTGATCCGGCGGGACCGTGCCGATCGGGTTCCGCGGCAGGGTGCGGGGATGGCCATGGTATTTCGACGCCTGAGAACATCGGTTCGAGCACACGCGTACTCATTGATGGACGGCTTTATTAGCACCGGATCCGAAAATTACTTAACGATCGATCATCGCTAATTATTAGTGCCAAGGCTAACGTGCGAGGTGCTGTTAACCCCTGAAGACTCAGCTAAGCTCTTGGTGGTTGAAGGACTCAGTCCGTTTGGCAAACAGACAATCGGATCGGTGTTGGCTTCGACTGAGATATTTTCAAGGGCTAGGAGAGTCATGGCACGCACGACAATTGTTCAAATTCT
>JBBSUU010000168.1:0-6796 GCA_038234115.1 Mycobacteriales bacterium | reverse complement strand
GGTGTCCAGCAGCACCGGCAGTAGGTGCCGCTGGATGGCCGCACGCCGACTGACCCCTGCGGTGAGGGCGGCCAGATGGCGCAACGCCGCCTCCGGAGCGCGAAAGCCGAGGGCCGCGAGCCGGGCCGCCGCCGATTCGGGGGTGAGCTGGAGTTCGTCACCGGGGACCGCGGCGACCGCATGCAGTAGCGGTCGGTAGAACAACTTCTCGTGCAGTCGGCGCACCACAGCGCCGTGATACAGCCGTTCGGCCAGGAAGACGTCGGCGGTGTCGGAGGTGCCGTGCGCGGAGTAGCCGGAGGTGCGGGCAAGCCAGTCGAGGTCGGCGTGACTGTCCGGCAGCAGATGGGTGCGGCGCAGTCGTTGTAACTGGATACGATGCTCGGCCCGGCGCAAGAACGTGTAGGCGGCGGACATCTCGGCGCCATCACTACGTCCTACGTAGCCGCCGCGGATCAACGCCCGCAGGCCCATCAAGGTGCCGGGAATCCGAAGATCGGGGTCCGACCTTCCGTGGACGAGCTGGAGTAACTGCACGGAGAACTCGACATCTCGAAGTCCGCCGACACCCAGTTTGAGTTCCTTTGACTTCAATGCGTCCGGGATATTGGCTTCCACCCGACGCCGCATCGCCTGCACGTCGTCGACGAAAGAATCCCGACCGGCCGCACTCCAGACGCCCGGCGCCGTGAGGTCGGTGAATTGTCTCCCCAAATCCAGGCTCCCGGCTGCTGATCGAGCTTTGAGAAGCGCTTGGAATTCCCAGGTTTGAGCCCAGCGTTGGTAGTACGCCGCATAGCTGGCCAGTGTTCGCACCAACGCCCCGGCACCACCCTCCGGACGCAGCCCGGCATCCACCTCCCAAGCCATCTGTCCGCAGACCCGCATGGTCTGGGCAGCGAGATTAGTTGCGGTGGAAATCATCTGGATCTCATTACGGGTCGACGAAGCTTGTTCATCGGTGGAATCGACGGTCGGATAGTCGGCAACGAACATGACATCGACGTCCGAGATATAGTTCAGCTCTCTGGCTCCACATTTACCCATTGCCACGATGGACAGTTGGGCCGGCGCGGCACTCGACGGCAGCGAGGCAGCGGCAACTGACAATCCCACCTGCAAGGTTGCATCAGCAAGATCGGACAGTGCGTGGCACACCGCCGGCAGCGCCACGGCAGGAAGCGACGGTTCGACGGCTTGAGCCAGATCATGCGCCGCGATGATGAGCAACTGAGACCGATAGGCGTTCCGCATTGCCAGAACTGCACTGCCACCGGTGACGGTGGCTCTGGCACCGGCAGTGCCGGTGCACCTCGGGGCCAGCGGATCAACTCCGACACTGGTCGCCATTACCTCGTACAAAGTTGCGGCGGGGATCAGCTCATTGCTTTGCGTCTCGGGCAGCAGAAGTTTCCAGTCATCCGGCCGGGAGGTGAGGTGGTCTGAAAGGGCAGTGGAGGCACCGAGTACCGCTACCAGTCTCCCCCGGAAGCGAGAGTTGGTCCGGAGCTGTTGCGCAATCTCCGGCCACTGCGGATTCTCCGATAATTTGGCCAGCCCGGCCAAAGCCAGCTCCGGCCTGCCGGCACGCGACAGGGCGGCCAGCAATCCGACCGAGTCCGGGTTTACGCCCTGAGAATCGAGCAGTCCGGTGGCCTCCAGATTCGACTGCACTCGCGGATCGGAGGACAAACCGTATCGCAGCATCGATCGGGAGGCCGGACGGCTCATGTTGCCTGCGCCTCCGGCCCGGCCAACATCGGTAGGCGCAGCCCTGGTTGAAGTTTGCCGGCCGTGAATCCGACGAACCGATGGGTGAAATCTCTCCAGACCACGGCCATCTCATCTGCGGCGACATCCAGCATAGCTCCGAGTCGACCGACGTGCGGTCTACTTTCGGTGTCGGCCCAGCTCCGTAAGACGGCCGCACTCGGCTCGATGTGAAACTGCACACCCCACGCTGCCGGCCCGACCCGCCAGGCCTGGTTCTGGTAACCGGTGGAGGCCAACAACAAAACTGCCCCGGGCGGAAGTTGACTGACGACGTCATAGTGATAGTGCATTACATCGGGGGTCATCGGTAGCGCCGCAAACAGAGGATCCTCTTGACTGGCATCACGTTTGGCTGCCAAGTACGCACCGATCTCAGGTCCGTCCGCCCCCTTGGTAACGACCCCACCGGCAGCTACGGCCAGGAGTTGTGATCCCAAGCAGATGCCCAGCGTGGGTGTCTGATCAGCGATGGCCGTTGCCAGCAGAGCTCGGGTGGCCGGTAGCCAGTCAGCGATGTGGTCATCATGGGCGCCCATCTCGCCGCCGAGACTGATGATTCCGGCGTATCCGGTGGTGGAAACGGGCACCGGGTCGCCTTCATGCAACCGTCGGACATCCAGCGTCACGCCGGTTTCGGCGAGCCAGTCCCCCATTCTGAGCAGCGGGTCGGTGGCGTCATGCTCCAGGATCAGCAGCGTCCGACCGGCGCCGGCGGGAGGTGCTGTCATGACAGCTCCACTACGACCGGCGTGTGATCGGAAGATCCTTTGCCCTTACGCTCTTCTCGGTCGATGAACGCATTGTTGACCCGAGCGGCCAACGCCGGGGTGCATAGCGCGAAGTCGATCCGCATGCCCTGTCTCTTGGCGAATCGCAACTGCTGATAGTCCCAATAGGTGTACACGCCTGGCCCTTCGGTATATGGACGTACTACATCGGAGAATCCGGCATCCACCAGATTGAAGAATGCCTTCCTCTCCTCCGGTGTCACATGGGTGGAGTTGACGAAATAGTCCATGTCCCAGACGTCTTCGTCGGTAGGCGCGATATTGAAATCGCCACAGAGGGCGATCTGAGCGTGCGGGTCTGTTCTCATCCAGCCGATTGCATCTTGCCGCAGACCTTCCAGCCAACTCAGTTTGTAGTCCAGATGAGGATCGCCGAGAGAGCGACCGTTAGGAATGTACAGACTCCAGACCCTAACGCCGCCGCAGGTGGCACCGATCGCTCTGGCCTCCTTGACCAACGGATCACCCCAGCCCGGTGCGGAGTCAAACCCGCTCTGCACGTCATCGATGCCGACCCGGGAGATTATCGCCACCCCGTTCCACTGGTTCAGTCCGTGATGGACGACCTCGTAGCCGAGATTTGTCAACGCCTCCGAGGGAAATTTGGCGTCGGCCACTTTGGTCTCCTGGATGGCCAGCACATCAATATCACTGCGCTCGATCCAGGCGACCAGTCGATCGAGACGAGCTCGAATCGAGTTGACATTCCAGGTGGCAATTCGCATCGCGATCAGCCCAGAACCGGACCGGTGGCCGGCGCCGGAACGAAGAAGGGAAGCGTCCAACTGTCTCGTGATTCACCGTCCAACTTGGCGCGCCAGACCAGCACCCGCCCGGCTGGAATCGGGAGCCCGGTGTTGAAATACAGCACCACCTGCGCCCGGGCCGGCAATGCTCGTCGGGGCACACCGGATCGACCGAGATTCGGTTCTTCGACAGTCAGGGTCTGCCCGAACCGCATCACATTGGTGGCCGACCCAGCCGGCGTCGTTCCCAATTCAACCAGTGCCCCACTGGTTTCCTCCAGCACAACCTCGAAGGCGTACTGCTCTTGGAATAACTCCGGTGGAAAAGTCAGCGAGACAACCAGCGCGAAGGCTGCGGTAGTCCCTTTGGCATGGTCCCGGTTGACCACCTGCAATCCGCCACCGACCACGTGCAGTTTGCCGAGTTGGTCGGCCACCGCGTAGTCCGCCATGACAAGGGACAGGGACGCGCGTTCGTAGACATCACTCATGTCTTTGATCGTGCCAGAGATCACCGGAAGTCCCGGGATGGGGTGGAGACAGGCATTTCCAGAGCAGCCATTCGATCGGCCACAACAGAGAGCGCACCCCCCTCCCGTTCCACAATTCCCCGCACGATCAGGGCTGATGCCCCCCTGGCCAGCCTTTGATACCGCGACCACAGCCCCACCGACACCACCACATTCAACATCCCGGTTTCGTCCTCCAGGTTGATGAAGATGACTCCGGAAGCCGTGGCCGGGCGCTGCCGGTGGGTGACCATTCCGGCTACCAGCACCCTGGTGCCGTGCTCCACACCGGCCAAGCCGGTGGCCGACTTGACCCCGAGCCGGTCCAGATACTCCCTGGAATACTCAGTGGGATAGGAACTGGGCGAGATCCCGGTGGCCCAGATATCTGCCACCGTCAACTCGATTTCGCTCATCCCGGGCAGCGCCGGGGCTTGGAGGCCAAGAAGTGATCCGGGCAAGGTGCCGGTCCGGTCCCCGGCCGCCGCACCGGCCCCCCACAGCGCCCCACGTCGATCTATCGGTTTGGATCTCGTTCCCTGGAGTGGTCCACCTTTTGGTGCGCTGTTCCGTGTCTCAGCGCTCTGTGTCTCAGCGATCGGTGTCGGTTCCTTGGTGAGCACGTCAAGAGCACCGGCCGTCGCCAGCGCTTCGGCCTGCAGCGTGGTCAAGGTGACCGCCCTGGTCAATTCGTCCAGGCTGACGTACCCCATCCCCCTGGCCGCCACGATCTTTTCTGCCAGTTCCTCGCTGATGGTCCGCACCTCGGTCAGGCCCAACCGGACCGCCGGCTTGCCCTCGATCATTTCCAGATGCGCGTGCGGAAGTGAAACGTTGATATCCGGACGCCGAATCGTGACCCCGTGCCGCCGGGCATCGGCGACCAACGTCTGTGGTGAATAAAAACCCATTGGTTGCGCACGGAGCAGTGCGGCGCAGAAAGCAGCCGGATGATGCAATTTGAGCCACGAAGAATAAAAAACCAAGGATGCGAATGACAGCGCGTGGGATTCGGCGAATCCAAAGTTGGCAAAGGCCAGCAGCCGCTCGTAGATCCGATCAGCTATCTCACCGGTTATACCGTGAAGACTCGCCATCCCCTCGAACAATCGTGCTTTGAGTTTCTCCATCTTCACTGTCGACCGCTTTGCCCCCATTGCCCGCCTGAGCTGGTCGGCCTCACCACCATCGAAACCGGCAACATCTACCGCGAGTTGCATCAATTGCTCCTGAAACAAGGGAATCCCCAGCGTTTTTCGCAGTGACTTCTCCATCACCGGGTGGTCATAGGTAACGGCCTCCTGCTTGTTACGTCGTCGAATGTAGGGGTGGACCGAGTTTCCCTGGATCGGACCGGGGCGGATCAAAGCGACCTCGACCACCAGGTCGTAGAAGGTGCTCGGCTTGAGTCTTGGCAGTGTCGCCATCTGAGCTCTGGATTCGACCTGGAAAACACCGACCGAATCTGCGCGTTGCAACATCTCGTAGACCGCTGACTCCTCCAGATCGAGGGCAGCGAAGTCAACTTTGATGCCTTCGTATTTTTCGACCAAATCGATTGCATAGTGCAGGGCAGAGAGCATTCCAAGACCCAGCAGATCAAATTTTACGAGACCTATTGCCGCACAGTCATCTTTATCCCATTGCAGCACTGTTCGGTCCTTCATCCTGCCCCATTCAACCGGACAGACCTGCGCCACCGGACGATCGCAGATCACCATGCCACCGGAGTGGATCGAGAGGTGTCTGGGCAGGTCCTGCACCTGGAGCGCCAGTTCCATCACCTCCGACGGGATGTCCAGGTCACCGGTGTTGCCGGCCGTCCCTTCCTGGTTTGCGATCAACTGCTTCCGCAGTGGTGTCCAGCCGTCAATCTGTTTGGAGTATGCATCCTGCTGGCCGGGCGAATAGCCCAACGCTTTGGCCATGTCACGGATTGCCATTCGAGGCCGGTAGGTGTTCACATTCGCCACTTGCGCCGCGTGGTGCCGTCCATACTTGAGATAGACGTACTGGATCACCTCTTCACGACGATCGGATTCAATGTCGATATCAATATCCGGTGGACCGTCGCGCTCCGGAGCCAGGAACCGTTCGAAGAGCAACCCGTATTTCACCGCATCGACGGCGGTTATCCCCAAGGCGTAGCAAACAGCGGAGTTTGCTGCGGAACCTCTTCCCTGGCAGAGGATGTCATTATCCCGGCAAAAGGCAACAAGGTCGTTGACGATCAGAAAGTATCCAGGGAAGTTGAGGTCATCAATGATCTTGAGTTCTCTGTCGATCTGGTCGAAAGCCTCCGGGTTGCTCTCGGGGGTGCCGTATCGCCGCTTTGCCCCCGTCATGGTCAAGGCGCGTAGCCAGGTTTTCTCATCGTGTCCCGTCGGTACGGCATAAGGCGGTAGTTCCGGCGCCACCAAAGTCAGGTCGAAAGCACAGTTCGCACCGATCCTGGCCGCATTGGACACGGCCGTCGGATAGCGCTTGAACAACTCTGCCATTTCGGCCCCGGACCGTAGATGCGCGGCCGGCCCCGGCGGTAGATAAGGGTCAGATTCTTCAAGACTGTTTCTGGCCCGGACTGCTCCCATGGCCGCGGCCAGCCGACTGCCGTCCGGTCCGGCATAGTGCGCCGCCGTGGTGGCCACGACCAACAGCCCGCGGTCAGCCGCCAGCTCGGCCAGCGCGTCGTTGTCCTCGTCATCAGTTGGAAGATGATGTTTGGTCAACTCGACCAGCACATTTTCTTGGCCAAAAAGCTCAACCAGATAATCAATCTCATGCCCCGCGGCCTCCGGTCCGTCGTCGCGCAGAGCTCGCCGCACCGCGCCCTTGCGGCACCCGGTGAGTATTAGCCAATGCCCACCTGCTGCTGCGGCCAGCGAGTCAAGGTGGTAGATCGGCTTGCCTTTTTCTTTACCCTCGAGGTGGGCTTTGCTGATCTCCATCGAGAGCCGCCGGTATCCCTCCTGCCCCTTGG
>JBBSUU010000167.1:0-6879 GCA_038234115.1 Mycobacteriales bacterium | reverse complement strand
CTCACCGAGAGTGAGGCATCGGAGTAACTGATTCGACCCGGCGATGTCACGGGCTCGACAGTGACCTCGGCGGCGGCACCGATGACGGTGCGGAAGAGGTGGCCATCCCGGCAACCCAGGACGGTTTGCGGCACCACCGCGACAGCGGTGTCGTCGTCACCGAAGCCAAGGGAGACGAACACAATGGGTCCGGTGCCGGGGAGGCCGACGTCATCCGTGACGTCCAAATCGCCGCAGACCGACGCCCACCAGCGGCTGATCTGCGCTGCGGCATCGGGGCCGGTGGCCGTGTAGCCGGCATAACTACCCCAGCCGACAAGTCCCTCGCCCTCGGATAAGAACGAAAGCACCCCGGAGGGGGTGGGGACTGCGGAGAGCAAGTCGCGGTGTCCGTAACCCAGACTGCGCGTGATGGCGGGCACCGTATTGCCAGTAGGAACTGGAGGACCAGTAGGCAGCGTGGCATTGGTAGGCAGCGTGGCGTTGGTAAGCACCGTGGCACCCGTATCAGGCCGTGCGGCAGCACCGAAGGTGGCGGAAGCGGCGGTAGCGGACACGACTGTCCAATGTAGTCGGCTCGGACGCCGACGGCCCCAGACCAGATGGTGGCAGTGAAAAACGCCTCACTTTGCGGTGGCAGGTGCGATCATTCTGGAGACAATCGGCAGCCAACTGACGGGGTACGGCATCCATGGCGGTAACCAAATGGTGAGAGCGATTCGGCTAGAGCCAACCACTCGCAGTGCGCTCTTCGGTGGCACCAAGATCTTGAAGGATCGAGGCTTCCCGGAGATTGCCAAGCACGCCGTCTCCAGGCTGCAGGCCGCGCAGACCGGTGCACCCGCGGTGGTGATTGTCGGGGAGGTCAAACGCGGCAAATCCAGCCTGGTCAACGCTCTCATCGGGCATCCGAACGCCTCCCCGGTCGGGGTCGACGTCACCACCAATGCCTTCGTCCGAATCACCACGCCGACTGCCAAATTCCGGGATGGCGCCGCCCGACTGATATTCGCCGACGGGCGACGTGAGATCCCCCTCGCTGAGGTGCCGCAATGGATCACCGTTGCCGGTCAGTATGCCCAGGACCCGGCCAGCCCGATCCCGCGTGGCGTCGAAATGGCCTTGCCGGCAAAGTATCTGCCGGATATCGACCTGGTGGACACCCCAGGTGTCGGTGGTCTCACCAGCGCTCATCTGATGACTGCCAGACATGCCGCGTCCTGGGCAAGTCTGCTGGTCTTTGTTACCGACGCCGGCCAACCGCTGACAGCGCCGGAGCTGACCTTCCTGTCCGAACTCTCCGAAACCGTCGAGACGATCGTGCTGGTCGTGACCAAAAAGGACCTCTACCCGGCCGGCTGGCGGGAGATTGTGGCGGAGAACAAGTCACTGCTGGCCAAATTTGCCCCGCGTTTTGCGCAAGCACCGATCTGTGTGGTTTCCAGCCAGTTGGCCAACCAGGCGACGACGGTCCCGGACGGTCCGATGAAACAGGCACTGGAGGAGGCCTCCGGGATTCCGGAGCTGGCCGCGATCCTTGCGCAACGGGCCGGTAGTGCCGATTCGGCCGGCGTTGCCAATGCACTGCGGGTGGTGCGCTCCGGCCTGGATCAGGTGCAGGCCCAGCTGGTAGCGCGCAAGGAGGCTGCTTCCGGAACTGCAGAGGTGCTGGCCGAGTTGACCAACGAACGCTCCCGACTGGAGAAGCTGAGCAACCAGCAGAGCCGCTGGACGTTGGACCTGGACCGCGATATGGGCCGGATTCGCAGCGACTCGATCACCCTCGCGACGAAGGAATTTGCCGAAGCCCGCGACCGCTGGACCCGCAAGATTGCCGGCGAGCGCCGAGCAATGTCCACCGGTGGCCGTCGGCAGATGATGTCGGAGATCAGCATCGATCTTGAAACCGTGTCGGAGCGGGTGGCCAATAATTTTTACGGCGCGCTCTATCAGGCGGTGTTCCGGCTCTTCGAACAAGGCGCGGATGCCGAATCCGTGCTGGGCCAGGTGTCCGGTGGGCTACGTCAGATTCAGGTACAGCGCAAGGAGCTACGCCCCAGCGGGGTGGCCAAATTCGATCCCGGCCTGGCGACGTCAGCCATCTACGGCGTCAGCATCGCCAACGGTATCGGTGGATTTGCCGTGGCCGGTTTCTTTAACCCAATTGCCTTGGCCATCGGTGGCACGTGGCTTGCGGTGAATCTGACCTATCGAGTGATCAAAGGCGGTAAGGCGCAACTGCAGACCTGGATGCAGGAGACCACGCAGGCCTTCCAGGCCGAATTGGTGGCCGTCACCGATAACGTGATCCGGGATTTTCGGCCGGAGGTCATCGTGGGATTCCGCGAATATCTCAGCGCGGCCAGCGCCGAACTCAAACTGGCCATCCGCGAGGCGGAGACTGCAGCGGCGACGGGCGCCAAGGAACGGCAGGCCCGAATCGACGCCATCGAACGGCATGTTGTCGCGGTCCGGGCGCAGGCCACTGCTGTTGATGAGGCGTTGGCAGCCGTACTGGCGCCACCTGCGCAAAAAGCTCTACCCGCGGCCGGAACAAAGCGCGCGTTACCCACCTCGAATAAGGCAGTGAGCAAGTAGCCCGTCCCGGGCCGACAACAGGACCAGCCACCCACGACCAACAGGAGCACCGCGATGAGCGAGGACGCCGGCATGTATGACAACACCGACACTCCCGACGGGTCGGATTCGGGTGACACCGCCTACGTCGACGCCGAGCCGACATACGAGGCTTACGACATCGACAATGACGGTGTCGCCGACCTGGAGGTCTGGACCTTCCCGGACGGAAGTTGGCAGGTACTCGCCGACACCGACGGCAACCAGCAGGCGGACACCCTGGCCATCGATGTCGACGGTGACGGCGTGGCCGACATCCAGGTTCAGATCACCGCCGACGGAACCTACTTCGTCCAGTGGGATACCGATCTGGACGGCAACGTGGATCTGGAGCAGGAATTCAGCCGCACCGAACTGGAGGACGTGCTTCCCGGCGCTGCCGATCTGCTGGACACCCAGTACGTGTCAGGAAGCGATCAGGCAACTCCGGTGTCCGATCCGGCGGACGGCGCCGCACCAACCGGCGCGGAGACACCGACCGACCCCGATACCGATTCCGGCGGCCAAGCGGAGTACGAAGCCTTCGACACTGATGGCGACGGCACCATCGATGGCGAGCAGTGGGTATTCCCCGATGGCAGCTGGAATGTGCTGGCCGATACCGACGGCGACGCCCAGGCCGATCTGCTCGCGGTGGACACCAACGGCGATAACGAGCCGGACCTTTACATCACAACCAACAATGACGGCACCTACTCCGTCGAGTGGGATTCGGACTTCGACGGAGTTTTCGAATCCCAGCAGGTCTTCACCCGCGAGGATCTGGAGGCAACGCTGCCGGGAGCTGCCGATCTGTTGGATACCCGGTATTCGGAAGGATCGGCAGATTCCGCCGGCGGGGCATCGGAATATGGCGCCTTCGATGACGATGGCGACGGCGTGATCGATTTCGAGCAGTGGGTCTTCCCGGACGGAACCTGGCAAGTGTTGCAGGACACCGACTTTGACCTTCAACCGGACCAGTTGGCGGTTGACTCCAATGACAATGGCGAAGCCGACCTGGTCGTCAATCTCAACGATGACGGATCCTATTCTGTGCAGTACGACCAGGATGGCGACGGCGTTTTCGAGGTCACCGAAGAC
Organism: Mycobacteriales bacterium; assembly: GCA_038234115.1. GTDB lineage: Bacteria > Actinomycetota > Actinomycetes > Mycobacteriales > Nakamurellaceae > Nakamurella. The sequence goes on along the minus strand of JBBSUU010000167.1, from coordinate 3,159 downwards.
TTCACCCGCGCCGAACTGGATCAGGTGTTGCCGGGTGTCGGTGCGGCATTCGACACCTCCTACGGCGAAACCCCTGGTGCCCCAATGGGTCCTGATGTTGGGCCGGCCGACGTGCCCGGCTCGACTGGCACCAACGCGATGGCCGGCAACGCGGGCAGTGCGGTTCCGAGCGGCGATGCGGTTTCGGCCGGCAGCGAGGCGGAGTACACGGCGAGCGACACCGATGGCGACGGCGTGGTCGACCTGGAGCAGTGGGTTTTCCCGGATGGAAGTTGGGCCGTGGTTGCCGACACCGACGGCGATCTGGCGGCCGACACCGTGGGCGTGGATACCGATGGCGACGGCGAGATCGATATCGTCGTCGCCCAGACCGCCAATGGCAATTACAACGTGCAGTGGGATCGGGACGGCGACGGCGTTTTCGAGTTGGACCAGGAGTTCACCAGGGCTGAGTTGGATTCGGCCCTGCCGGGCGTTACTGACACCTTGGACTTCCAGTACGAGGGCGTCCCGATCACCGAGGGCATGGGTGGTTCGGCGGGGTCAACACTGCCGGCCTCGAACGTGGCGCCCGAACAGCTGCCGGCACCGGATCCCGCACCGGAACCGGAATCCGTTCCGGCAGCCGGGGACACGGTGTACGAGACTGCCGATACCGATGGCGACGGACTCACCGATGCCCAGGCGTGGACCTTCGCCGATGGCACCTGGCAAATCCTCACCGATAGTGACCTGGACGGCCAGGCCGACATGTTGTTCATCGACACCGATGGTGACGACCAGGCTGATCTGCAGGTCTGTGTCAATGCCGACGGTAGCTACCAGGTGCTCTACGACCAGGACGCCGACGGTGTCTTCGAGGTCGACCAGGCCTTCACTCGTGACGAGCTCGACGAACTGTTGCCGGGCGTCACAGACCTGCTCGACACCAACTACTCCGGTACCGGCGCCTGAATCTGATGTCTCCGCACAACTCTTCCCAGGGTCGCACTCCACCAGGTCGCGCCAAGTCGGCAACTGCCGACGTCCGGCTCAACCCTCCCGTGCATCCGGAGCCTGACGTGGATACCGTGACGACGCAGCTCCATCACGAGGTGTCGGCAGCAGTCGCAGCAGAGGTTGCGGCGGCGGCGGAATCGGCTTCGCCGGAAACGGACCGATTTCCCGAAACGCCGGTTGATGTCGAAGAATTGATCGCGGGGCTCATCGCAGCGCACGATCTGGCCAGCATTCCGGGATCTTCTGCGATACAGGTACAACTGGAAAGAACACTGCGTACGGCCGGCCTGACCCGGATACAGGTGCAGGAGGGGCAGCCGTTCGACCCAGACGAACAGATGGTCGCTGCCATTGAACCGGCAATGACCGAAGAACAGGATCGATGCGTGGCACGGGAGATTCGTTCAGGATGGAAACGTCGCGACCAGGTGGTTCGACCGGCCGAGGTTGCCGTCTGGACCATCTCATGAGACTCAGGGAAGGGGCCCAGCGATGAGTGGCTGGTCGCTGGCAGTGGACTTCGGCACCACCAACACCGCTGCTGCATATCGCATCGATAGTGGCCCGACCCAGCCGGTTCGTCTCTCTGATCAGGCCGAGCAAATGCCGTCGGCAATTCTCGCCCTCGATACCGGCATCACCGTTGGTCATGCCGCCATCAGGTCCGCGCGACTGGATCCTCAACGTTTTGAGGTTTCCCCCAAACGTCGGCTCGGGGAACTGGAAATCCTGCTCGGCCCGCGGGAATGGAAAACGATCGACCTGATCGCTGCCGTTTTGCTGCATGTCAAGCAAAAGGGAATGTGGGTCGCCGGCGGTGAAAGCCCGCGCGAACTGATCCTGACCTATCCGCAGGAGTGGGCGCAGTGGCGGCAGGATCTGCTCCGGCAGGCCGCAGTCCGGGCCGGTTTCGACAGCAACACCATCAGGTTGGTCACCGAACCGATAGCCGCAGCCAGCTGGTACGCGGCCACCCAGCCGGTGCCGGCCGGTAAGAGTGTGGCTGTTTTCGACTTCGGCGGCGGCACCTGCGACGTGGCGGTGCTGCGCGCGAGCACGACATCACCCGGGGCCTTCGAAGTCATCGGCGCCGACGGTATCGATCCGCTCGGCGGCGAGCTGCTGGACCTGCGCTTGCTGGACTGGACGATCGAACAATTACGCCAGGGCGATCACGCCGACCTTGCCGACGCGCTGGCGGCGCCGGAAAACCTGGCGGCGATGTTGACCCTGCGGGAGCAGGTTCGACATGCCAAACACGAACTCGCCGAGTACGAGAGCGCCCGAATTCCGGTTGTAGTGGGGTCGTCCCAGACAGTGATCACGGTCACCATCGACGAATTTGACCGGTTGGTCGGCGATGAGATCGACGCTGCGGTGGAACTGACCAGGCGGACGTTGGCCAGCACCGGGATTTCCCCGACCGATCTGCACACCCTGTACCTGACCGGTGGCTCCTCCCACCTACGGTTGGTCCATCGGAAGATGACCGAGATGCTCTCTCGCCCGCCGGCGACGCTCAATGATCCGAAACTCGTGGTGGCCCAAGGCGCTTTGCTGGTGCCGACCGCCCCGGTCAAGGCCGCGTCCCAACCGTCCATGGCGAATCTGTCCGGACCGACGAACTACCCGGGCCAGGCGATCCACCACACCCCGAGTCGACCAGAGCAGTTCAACGCGCCGGTCCCGTCAACCGGCAGCCAGTCCGGCAGCAGCCAGTCCGGCAGCAACCAGTCCGGCGGTAATTTGTCGGGCGGTAACAGCCAGGGACACCCGTACTACGGGAGCGGCGCACTCCCCAGACCGAACAACACCGGGTACTCGAACACCGGGTACTCGAACACCGGGTACTCGAACACCGGGTACTCGAACACCGGCTCTGGCAACGCCGGTCCGTATGGCAATGCCGGCTCTGGCAATGCCGGCTACGGCAACCCCGGTCCGTATGGCAACCCCGGTCCGTACAACGGATCTCCCCAATCACCGACGTCGCCAGCGAAGAAGAAGTGGCTGATCCCGGCGATCGGCGCGGCCGTCGTCGCGGTGATTTTGGCGGCGATCTTCGTCTTCACCGGCAACTCCAACGAGCCCATCCCCGGTGGCGTAGCGGTGAACGGTAAAGGCGACTCCACCATGCAGGTCACCCCGACCGGTGACCCG
>JBBSUU010000166.1:0-6909 GCA_038234115.1 Mycobacteriales bacterium | reverse complement strand
TCAATAGCGGTCGGTGCTATGCCGGGCGCGGGTCAAGAAGCCAACTCGAGGATGTTCTGGGTCGCAACGAAAAGGGCGATCGCGATCAGCATCCCGGCGAATATTCGGGTCAGGGCGATTTCGGGAAGTTTACCGGCGATAGTTTTCCCGGCCAGGGAGGCCAACATTGCGGCGACGGCGAATGGGATGATGATCGCCCAGTCGAAGTTGGCGTGACCGGTTCTGGCGATCAGCGATGCCGTCGAGTTGATGATGATGATCAGTAGCGAGGTGGCTGCTGCGGCGGACATCGGCAGGTTGAACAGCAGTACCAGCACCGGGACGATGACGAAGCCACCGCCGACGCCGAAGAATCCGGTCAGGAATCCGACTCCCATTCCGGCCAACAGGATCTGGCCGACGCTGGCCCAACTCCAACGATGCCCGCGCTGCGCAGTGTTAGCGATCGGGCTGGTTTGGGTGCCCAGTGCGGATCGCGGTAGCGGCGCCGCCGGGTGGGCCGTCCCGGATCGCTGGATCGGCGCAGCGGCAGCGGCCGGTGGTTGTTCTATGTCGGCGCTGCGGGAGCGGATCAACATGCCGGCGGCGGCCAGCACCATGACGCCGGCGAAACCGATCAGCAACCACTGCTGGTCGACCATTCGGTTCAGTGCGGTCCCCCCGAAAGCCGCTGCCGTACCGGCGATCCCGAATAGGATGCCGAGTCGCCATTGGACGTGGCGGCCGCGGGCGTAACCGATCACGCCGGTAACGGAGGCGGCTCCGACGATGATCAGACTGCTGGTTGTGGCGTCCTGGGCGGTTTGGTCGAGTAGGTAGATCAGCGCCGGGACGGTGAGGATGGCTCCGCCGCCGCCCAGGGCTCCGAGGAACCCCCCGATCAGCAAACCGAGCCCGAGCGCCGCCGCGATCATCAGGCTACGGCCCCGGGTGTTCCGTCCGTTGCAACTACCGGAAGACCGGCTGCAGCCCATGCCTGCATGCCGCCGGTCAGATTGCTCACCCGGTATCCGGCCCCGGCGAGGATGGCTGCTGCCTGACCGGAACGGCCCCCGGATCGGCAAATGGTGATGATCGGCCGGTCGGTGGGCAGCGAGGTGGGATCGAGCCGGCCCAGGGGAATATGGATCGCGTTCGGGCTGTGTCCGGCGGCCCATTCGCGGTCTTCTCTGACGTCGACCAGCAATGCAGCACTGGTGTCCACCACGGTGGCAGCGTCGGTGGGGGCGATATCGCTAACAACGGTGGGGTTGCTCATGGTCTTACTCCTTGCGGTGCGGGGAACGTCGGGTCGGTTGGCCCGGCCGTGGTGAAACGGTAGGAGGAGGGGGTGAATTGTGCAGTGAGACTGAACTTGTCACCACGGATGAGGGTGTGTCGCCACTCGGCCGGGATGCCGCCCAGGCAGCCAAGTCTCTCCAGTGCAAGGGCTGCGACCTGGGGCGGGGAGTCGAGTAGTTGCTGTTCTTCGATGGTGGGCACCACCGCACGGATGCGTTCTTGGCCGCCGGTGAGCACGACACCGCAGCTGGTCCTCATCTGCTCATACAGCGAGGTGCGTCCGAAGTCGACGGCCAGTAGCGGAGTCGCCCAGGACGCCGGTAGCCACACCCGGTCGAGCGCGAGCGGATGTCCATCGGCGAGCCGAAGCCGCTCCAGATACACCAGCGATGCCGAGTCATCCAGTCCGAGGCGGGCGGCGACCACTGCGTCGGTGCGCAGGTCACAGCGAAGCACCACGCTGCGCTGGGTGTGACCGATGGCTTCCACCGAGGCAAACAGGCTGTACAGCGCGCCGGCCGGCTGCTCGAAGGGGGTCGGCGCAGCCACTCGTGACGTGCGCCCCCTGGCAGCGGTGACCGTACCGTCGAGTCGCAACGTCCGCAGTGCCTCCCGGATGGTGTGTCTACTGGCTCCGTACTGACGAGCCAGTTCCATCTCGCCCGGGAACGTGTCGGCGAAATCCCCGGCGGCCACCCGGTCCTGGAGATCCTGACGGATCCGGCGCCATAACGGCCCAATACCTGAATCACCCGGTTGTCCGGACGTAGTCGATTTAATTTTCATCACCCCCCGCTGCGTTTCGTCATGGTTGCCATACTTTCATGAATAGCATAATGTACGGACATTAGTTCTTGTAAGCCTGGACCGGCGTGTTCGAGTGGAGGAGATCCGGCTGATGATGACCGTAGATATCGTGGAAACGAGCGAACTGGGCGATCGCAGCTATGTGGTGCATGACGGCACCACCGCGATTGTGGTTGACCCGCAACGGGACATCGACCGTGTCGAGAAAATACTGCAGGACCGTGGCGTGAGTTGCGCTGCGGTGTTGGAAACTCATATCCACAACGACTATGTGACAGGTGGTTTCGTGCTGGCGCAGCGGACCGGCGCCAAGTATGTGGTTTCGGCCGCAGACCAGGTCGAATTCGAGAGGTCACCGGCCGACGACGGTGATGAGTTCATGGTCGGGACGTTGCGGGTGGCGGTGGTTTCCACGCCCGGCCATACCGACACGCATCTGGCCTATGTGGTCGACGAGCCCGGATCCGATGAACCTGCGGTGGTATTCACCGGTGGATCATTGCTGTTCGGGTCGGTGGGGCGGACTGATCTGGTGGATCCGGACCGGACCGTGGAACTGACCCATGCCCAGTTCCACTCGGCGCGCCGGCTTTCCCGGATGTTGGCCTCGGATGTGCAGGTTTACCCAACCCATGGGTTCGGCTCCTTCTGCTCATCAGGTTCGGCCACCGGTGGGGATGCCAGCACCATCGGCCTGGAGCGCACCCGCAACGATGCGCTGACCGCCGAGGATGAGGACACCTTCGTCGCCGAACTCATTGCCAACCTCACCGCCTATCCCCGCTATTACGCACACATGTCACCGCTCAATCGCAAGGGCCCAGGGCCGATGGATCTGTCGGAACCGGAGGAAGTGGATCCTGCGCAACTGCACAAACGGATCGCTGCCGGCGAGTGGGTGGTGGACCTGCGGGAGCGAACGGCCTATTCGGCGGCGCATCTGGAAGGCACCGTCAGCATTGCGTTGGGCGATCAGTTCGCCACCTACCTGGGTTGGCTGATGCCCTGGGGGGACAGCCTCACTTTGGTCGGGGAGAGTGCCGACCAGATCACGCAGGCCCAACGGCAATTGAGCCGGATCGGTATCGACCACCCAGACGGTGCTGCCGTCGGATCCATTACCGATCTGGCCGGAACTGCCCGGCCCACCAGCTACCCAAGGGTCAGTTTTGCCGAAACGGCCCATCAACTCGGGCTGATCAGGCAGCACTCCCACGATGAGTCCTCGCACCACCACCATGACAGCACCGGGCAGGTCATCCTGGATGTGCGAAGAGATGACGAACGCGCCAAGGACGCCATTCGTGGCTCGGCGCACATCCCGCTGCATTCGCTGCTGGAACGATTGGACGAGCTTCCCCAGGGGAGGCTTTGGGTGCACTGCGCCAGCGGGTTCCGCTCCGCTATCGCAGCCAGCCTGTTGGCTCGCGCCGGCCGCGAGGTGGTTTATATCGACGACGATTTCAGTGCCGCCGTGCGCCAAGGACTGACCGATCGCGGCCCCGGGTGACGCCGCGTACGGTTGCGGCCCGGGTTTCAGGCGGCGGCCAGGACAACCCCGGTGGCGCGGGGTATGGCGATCGTGATGGGTGTTCCCCAGCGCACCGGGGTATGCGATGCCGCATGCACGGTCAATGCGACCCCCCCGGTCAGTTCCACGTCCACGGCGAGGTGGGTACCGGCAAACCTGGCCGCGATTGCCACCCCGTCCAGTAGATCATCATTCGCACCCGGGTCATTCAGGACAATAGTTTCCGGACGGATGACCAGTATTGCGGGCCCGTCCGGCAGCGTCGTAGTGCGGTGCAAAGCGATGTTGCAGGCGGTGAACAGACCGGCACGGACGGTGCCGGGGATTTCATTGGTGACGCCGAAGAAGCGGGCCGCGGCCAAGGACGGCGGTGCGGTGAAGAACATTTCGGGTGTGCCCTGCCCCGCCAGTCGACCACCGAGCATCAGCGCGATGGAGTCGGCGACCTCGACCGCCTCCGCTTGGTCGTGGGTCACGAACAGCGTCGTCAGTTGCGATTCGTTGTGCAAATCCCTTACCAAGGAACGCATCTCGGCTCGCAGGCCGGCGTCGAGCTGGGAGAACGGTTCGTCCAGCAACAGCACCTGCGGCTCCAGTACCAGGGCCCGAGCCAGGGCGACACGCTGCTCCTGTCCGCCGGAGAGTTCCCCGACCCGTCGCTTCGCCAGGGGGCCGAGTTGGACCCGTTCGAGCATTGCCGCAACCTGCTGCCTGGTTTTCACCCGGTTCAGCCGTCGCATCCGCAATCCGAATGCGACGTTTTGCTCCACGTTCAGGTGCGGGAACAGCAGCGGCTTCTGAAACACCAGCCCGACCGGGCGGCGCTCGGCCGGAACCGCGAGCTGTGACCGGTCGTTGAACAGAATGTCGCCGACATCCGGTTGCTGCAGACCGCCGATCATCGCCAGCGTGGTGCTTTTTCCGCAGCCGGACGGGCCGAGCAACGCGGTGAACGACCCGGCCGGAATTTCCGTGGTCAAATCGCAGACCGCGGCGGTGCCGCCGAACATCTTGTGCACCCCGGTCAGGGTGATCATCGTGCCTGTCATAGCCGCCCGAATCCGATTGCGCTGCCGGAGTTTCCGGCCAGGAATCGGGATGCGGCCAGCACCAGCAGAAGTGGCGGTGTGATCACCAGGATAGCCAGCGCGGACGCCGTCGTGGTGTCCGACGAACCGATCGCCGCGAACAGCAGCAGTGGCAATGTCTTCACCTGCCCACCGCCCACCAGCAGGGTGAGGATGTACTCGCTCCAGGAAATCAGGAATGTGAGCAGTCCGGCCACCGCGAGCGCCGGGCGAAGCAGCGGAACCGTGACAAACAGCAGCACCCGCACCGGTCCGGCCCCGAGTGCTCTGGCCTGTCTCTCGTAGTCCGGGTCGAAGTTGGCGAAGGTAGCGCCCAGGATGATTGCGGCGTAGGGGACCGTGGGCATCAGTTGCACCAGAATTACCCCCAAAATGGTGTCGGACAGGTGATATCGGACGAAAAACACCTGGATGCCCAGGGTCACGGCAAATCCGGGCACGATCACCGGTGCCAGTAACAGAAACTGGATCGCCTTCCGGCCGCGGAACCGGTACAACCCGATTGCCCGGCCCGCCGGGTAGCCGATCAGGCAGGCCAGAATCGCTACTGCTGTTGCGATCCCGGCCGAGGTGAGCAGCCCAGGCAGAATGTCGGACCGCGGATCCACCAGCTGTCTCATCCCGCGCAGGCTGAGCTGCTGGGGAAGCAAAGCTGGATAGCGCCACTGTCCGGATACGGACCAGATCAAGAGGGGCAGCACCGGCAGCAATACCGTGGCCAGCAATACTGCGACCAGCAACCGTTTCCTCGTTTGCCCGGATTGCCGCAGCCACCCCGGTGCCTGATCAGCGACTGTTTTTTCGGGGGTACCGCCGGAGGCACCCGCCGGCTCCGATGAGGTGATCACAGCGGCCTGCGCGCCAGGCGCCCGGCGATGAACAGATAGGCCGCAACCATCAGTGCACTGAGTAGCGTAATCAGAACCGCGACCGCCATGGCTTCCGGTCGGGCGGTCAGGTCGGTGGAGTTGTAGTACTGCAACGCCACCGCCGGCAGCGTCGCCGGAAACGGGCGGCCGAGAAGGTAGGGAACCTCGTAGGATCCCGCGGTGAAGGCGAACACCAGGACCGCCCCGCCCGCCACCGCCGGCGCGATGACCGGCAGCGTCACATGCAGCAGCCGTTGCCCGTGCCGGGCGCCCAGGCACCGGGCTGCGTTTTCGAGGTCATCGACGCCGCTGCCCAACGCGGCCAGCGCGATCACCGTGAGGAAAGGGGCCTCCTTCCAGATATAGGCGGCAATGATGGCCCATCCGAACTTGTCACCGGTCAAGGCCGGGAACGCTGCCGGCGTATCGGTGAGCCCGGCGGCATGGCTGACCCGCGAGAGCAACCCACCCTGCGACAGCAGTAGCAGCATGCACAGTGCTCCGACCAGGTGCGGCACGGCCAGGTTCGCTTGAAAAATCCCGCTCACCCATCGACGGGACCGTCCCAGACGACGGATCAGCAACGCGGCGAACACCGCTACCACCGCGGAGACCATGGTCGGTATGACCGCGATCCGCAGGGTCAGCAGCAGTGAGGCGCGGACCGCCGGGTCTGCGAGCATGGTCCGGTAGGCATCCAACGATAGGCGCGAAGCCGGTAGGAACGGTTGGTAGCCGAAGCTTTGCGCCACCGCCTGGGCGATGCCGGTAAGGAAAAAGACCCCGATTACCAGCATGGCCGGGGCAAGTAGTAAGGCAATCCGGACCTCGCGTGGCAGACTCCGGCCGGCCGGTCGAGACCTGCGCAACGGCGGTTGCCGTTGTGACCGGAGTGGGTCGGGGATCGGAGGGGAGGAACGGAGCCCGGAGGGGGTCATTGCTGGAGGACGTTGGTGGTCCAGTCCTTCTCGATCCGAGACAGGTAATCGGCAGCGAGCTCCGGTTGAGCGTTCTCGGTGAGCGCAGCCAAGGGTAGGACCGATGGGTGCACGGGGACGGCGGCGACCTGCGCCTGCACCTCGGGGCTGGTTTTGCTGACGTCGATCCCGGGGTAGACCCCGCTGCTTTTCAGCAGCTCCAGTTGGATTGTCGGATCCTGCAGGACATTGGCGAGCACCTTCGCGGCGGCCTGATGGGCGGCGTTGGCGGGGATGACAACGAAGCTGCGGTTACCGATATTGCCGCCGGCCGGTACCGCCTGTCGGGTGCTTGCCGGGTAGAGGCCCTTGTCGACCTGATCACCGACCGTCCCGGGGCCGTAAGTGAAGAACGC
>JBBSUU010000165.1:0-6911 GCA_038234115.1 Mycobacteriales bacterium | reverse complement strand
CGGTGGCTCGCTGGTGCTGGCGCCGGTCGAGGAGTTCACCTACTCACGCGAGTACCTCGCCGGGACGAACGTTCTGCAGACGACGTTCACGACCGAGTCCGGCAGCGTGCGGGTCACCGAATCGCTGAACAGTGGGGTCGCCGGCAGGTTGCCCTGGACGGAGCTGGCGCGCCTGACGGTGGGTACTCGAGGTTCGGTGAGGATGCGGTGGTCGGTGACGCCCGGCACTTTGCTCAATCGCAATACGGGCTGGATCCAACACAGTCCCCGAGGCGCAATTCTGCGCGTTGATGAAGTCAGCATCGGAGTGTGCGGGTTTGGGCACGGGGCCATGCAGGTAATCGAAGCCCCCGCCCGCCTCGCCGGCGAATATGAAACCTCGCCGGGGTCACGACATTTGGTGGCCATCGTAGGCACGCACGGCGAGCCTCTCAATCTCCCCACCCCAGCGGAAATCGAAACCCGAATGGAGTTGACCATCGCCGGTTGGCGCACCTGGTCGGGCAGCATCTGCTACGACGGGCAGTGGTCCGCCGCTGTTGCGCGCAGTGCGTTGGCGCTGAAGTTGCTCATCTACAGCCCCACCGGCGCCATCGCCGCCGCAGCCACCACCTCGCTGCCCGAGACGCTGGCCGGCGGAAAGAACTGGGACTACCGATATGCTTGGGTTCGCGACATGGCTTTCACCACGAAGGCTTTGATCCGGTTGGGCGTTCGCGAAGAGATCCAGGCCGCAGTCGGCTGGTTGCTGAGCAATCTTCGCCGACACGGCCCCCAGCCGCATGTTTTCACCACCCTGCAGGGCGAACTCCCCACCGGACACCGCTTCGTCCACATTCCCGGCTGGCGCGGGGTCGGACCGGTGGTGGACGGCAACGCAGCCTCCGACCAACTCCAGCTCGGCGCCTACGGCGATATCTTCGAGGTCGTCGAAACCTATGTCAATGCCGGGCACCTGCTGGATGACCCCACGGTTCACCTGCTGACCGACCTGGCGAACCGTTGTTGTGACCAATGGCTGCTGGCCGATGCCGGAATCTGGGAACTACCCGATCAACATCACTACACCGCCTCCAAGCTTGGCTGCTGGCGCGCCTTGAATATCGCTGTCAACCTTGCCGAAGCCGGGTATATCGCCGGGCCGGTGAACCGTTGGGCCGGCCAGCGAGATGCCATTCGCCAATGGGTCTTGGAGCACTGCTGGTCCACCGAGAAGAACTCATTGGTCGGCTACGCCGGCGGCGATGACCTGGATGCCGCGGTTTTGCTCTATACCGATTTCGACCGCACAGAACTGATGTCGACGACAATCGATGCCATCATCAGCGAACTCGGTCAGGGACCGCTGCTGTTCCGGACCAGTCAAACCGTGGGCGTCGAGGGGGCGTTCCTCGCGTGTTCGTTCTGGCTCGCCTCGGCGCTTTCCTGCGTCGGTCGTCTTGCCGAATCCACGGCGCTGATGGACAAATTGGTCGCCCTGGAAAATGAGGTCGGGCTCTACGCAGAGATGATCGACCCGGGCGACCTGTCTTTCTTGGGTAACCTTCCGCAGGGACTGAGCCACCTGGCCCTGATCAACGCTGCCCTCACCATCCATGGACACCTCGAGAATGGACATATCGAGCGCTGAGCGACGGATCTCAGGTCTGTAGGACCAGGAGTGGAATGAGCTGCTCCGCCTCGGTCAGTGACCCGTGCTGGCCCACCAGATTCAGCACCTGCGGCTGGGCCACTCTGGAATCGACCAGACCGAAAGAACCGGCGGCGGCGACCAGCACATCGCCGATGCGTGGTCGCACCCGCTCATCTACCGCACCGAACCAACCCTGCTCGATGGCCTGCGCCCTGGTGCGGACCCAGGCACGGTCACCGAAGCGGTCGAGGAATCTCTGGGCAACCTGCTCGACCCGGTCTGGTTCGCAATAGAGCTGCAGCGCCCGGGTTTCACCGCCGATGTGGCGCACCCCACTGAGCATCTCCGGGGTATCGGCCAAGTCAACCCGGTCGCGGTGCGGCAGGTCGATCATGCCGTGATCCGCCGTCACCAATAGCAAAGTGCCGGCGGGCAGTCGGGCTGCCAGACGTTGTAGACCACGGTCCAGCACCCCAAGGGCAGAGCGCCATTGCCGTGATTGCCAACCGTGCGTGTGACCGGAATAGTCAACTGCGCCCCAGTACAGGTATGCCAGTCGCTTGCCGGGTCCTTCCAGGGCTTTCACCGCAGCGGCCACACAATGATGCAACTTGGCGGCTGCCATGAACCGCCCGCCGCGAAGTGTTGCATCGGTGAGTCCGGAACCGTTGAAGCGCGCCGGTCCGATCCGCACCGATTCCACCCCGGCGTCGTCCAACTTCTCGAACACCGTGGGATAGACCTGCCAGTCCAACGGGTCGACCTCGTCGTCCCATTTCAGACCGTTGAGCAGCACATCCCGATCCGGGTCCAGGACCTCATACCCCACCATGCCGTGTTTGCCGGGACAGGTTCCGGTACCGAACGAGCCCATCGAAGCCGCAGTGGTGGTCGGGAAGCCGGCTCGTAAAACCCGGCCATCATCGAGATGCGAAATCAGGAAGGGCGCCGACTTCGCGCTCTCGGCAAGAAGTTGGTACCCCAAACCGTCGACAAGAACCACGCACACCCGCTCCGACTCGGGCAGACCCCACGCCGGGGCACCCGCCAGCTTGACCCCCAGCGCACCGGCGGCGGCCGGCAGCACGCCACCGAGCACATCGCCGCTGTAATCCGGGATCACCGGATCAAAGGCAACCATTCACCGACCGGCGCTACGAGCCGTCGCGGCCGACAGCGACCTGGTGAAGTTGAGTGCGTCCGACAACGCCGAGGCACCCTCGGCATCGGCGCTGATCCGGATAGCCAAATCGTCGCCGGTGAGGGTGCCGGCATAGCCGTGGTCGGCCTCGCAGTTCGGATCACCGCACGAAGCGGCCTCCAGGTCAACCCGGGCGACCCCACCCCAGCCGATGGTGAGGGTGAGTTCCCGGCCCAACGCGCCCCGCCGATATTTGGCCGGATCCGGCACCACATGGGTGAGCATCACGGTACGAACCGAGTCCAGCGGCACCGCTTCTGATGTCGCCACCCCATGAGCAGACGGCTCGTGGGTTGCCTCGGGCCCGTGGTCGTGTTCGTCCCCGTGGTCATCAGCGTGCACGAACACCAGCCGGGTCGGGGTCAGGACCAGGACAGACAGATGCCGACGAATTGAGTCGACATCGAAGGTGGTCTCGCCGTGGACCAGAAAATCGCTGACTTCCTCACCGGCCACCGCGATGTCGAGAACATCGGCAACGAAAGCCGGGTAGTAACCGGCGGCTTCGATCCGTTTGGTGAGCGTTTTGGGCAACGTGAACATCTGGGTCATGCTGCCATCCCCCTTCCTCTGGCTGCGGTCTGCGCCGCAGTCTCGGTGCTTCTCATCGGACGGTCGCGCCGAAACTATCAGCCGCCGCGGCGACCGCCCTGTCCCGGACGGCATTGGCCTCAGCAGCGGTAAGCGTACGTTCGACGGACCGCACCACCAGGGCGAATGCAAGGGATTTCTTGCCCGCCGGAACCTGGCTACCGGTGTAGACATCGAACAATCGGACAGATTCCAACAGTTCACCGGCGCCGGCGGCCAACACCTGGGTGATCGTGGCGGCCTCGACACCGGAATCCACCACCAATGCGACATCGAGGTTGACGGCCGGGAAAGCTGAAATTGCCGGCGGCACCGGCGACACCCTGGTCGGCAGGCCGGACAGGTTCAATTCAACTGCGACTGTCCTGGCCGGCAACCCCAGTCGTTCGATAACCGCCGGGTGCAACTCGCCCGCGTAGCCGACGGGCCAATCACCGATCCGCAAGCCAGCGCACCGCCCGGGGTGCCACGGTGCGTTCTCTGCTGGAACCACCCGCAACTGCACGCCTGCGGTCCGGCCGATCCGACGGGCCAGTTCGATGGCATCGGACCAGCTGACCTGACGACCCTGACCCCACCAACCGGATCGTTCCCAGTTTCCGGCCGCGACAACAGCCACATGCTGCGGCTGATTGGGCACACCGGCATTCAGTACCGCCAGTTGGGCATCCGTCGGGCGGCCGGCGACCGAGACTGCGGGCGGCTTGGGTGCGTTGCTCTTGGGGAGAAACACCAAACCCAATTCGTAGAGTGCCAGATCCTTGATACCTCGAGAAAGGTTGCGAGCCAGCGTATCCAGCAATCCTGGTAGCAAGGTGGTGCGCATCTGCGCTTTCTCCGCATCGAGCGGATTACGCAGTACCGCGCTGCGACGGCGGATATCGGGTGCCGGCAGCCCCAGTTGGTCGAAGTCCTTGTTGCCGACGAACGGGAAAGACAGCACCTCGACCAACCCGGCCGATGTCAGATCTGCGGCCACCACACGCTCGCGACGCTGATCCGGTGTCAGTCCGGATCCCGCCGGCGCAACGGGAAGCACCGAGTCAATGGTGTCGTAACCTTCGAGCCGGGCAATTTCCTCCACCAGATCTGCGGGTCGGGTCAAATCCGGGCGCCACGATGGCGGAGTGACCAGCAGTAGCGCGGATCCGGTTTCATCGGCCCGGGCTTCGATCGTGCAGCCGACCTCGGTCAGCCTGCGGGCCGCGATTCCCGGCCCGAATTTGCGTCCGACGATCCGCTCCGGTTCCCCGATCGGGAGCACCACCACTGCCGGTGGGGTTTGGACACCGACATCGGTGCGGTTGGAGTGAATCGACCCGCCGCCGTAGCGGACCAACAGAGCTGCTGCTGCTTCGGTTGCCACGGCGGTCACTGCCGGATCCACCGCTCGCTCGAAGCGTCGGGAAGCCTCGGAGGGCAACTTCAATCTGCGAGCCGTCCGGGAAATAACCGGTGGTGTCCAATGCGCGCCCTCGATGAGGACATCGGTTGTGGCATCACTGATCTCGGTAGTTGCGCCGCCCATCACGCCGGCGACCGAGATCGCGCCTGATGAATCCGCCACCACCAGGTCGGTCTCCCGCAAGCTTCGTTTGCTGCCGTCGAGGGTCTGGAGGGTCTCTCCGGCCGTGGCTCGACGGACAACGATCGGGCCGTCCAGTTTGGCCGCATCAAAGGCATGCAGCGGTTGACCGAGTTCCAGCATCACATAATTGGTGACATCCACCGCCAGCGAGATCGCCCTGATCCCGCAGGCCAGCAACCGACGGCGGATCCAGAACGGGCTCGGAGCCAGCGGATCAACTCCCGTCACCCGTACGGCGACGAAGCGGTCGCAGCCGGCCGGGTCGTCGATGGACACCGGCCAGGCCGGTTCACCGTCAGCAGTGGTTGTCAAAGGTACCGCCGCTGGATCAACGAACGGAACGTTGAACGCGGCCGAGAGTTCCCGGGCCAAACCACGAATGGACAAGGCGTAGCCGCGATCCGGCGTGATGGCCAGTTCGAAGACAGTGTCATTCGCGCCGACCAGATCACGTGCGTCAGCGCCTATGACGGCCTTCGGATCGTCGGAATCAAGCACGATGATGCCGTCATGGTCGGCGCCAACACCAAGTTCGGCAGCCGAACAGATCATGCCGTCCGAGATGTGCCCGTAGGTCGATCGGGAGGCGATGGTGAAATCACCGGGCAAGGTGGTACCGGGCAGCGCGACCACGACCAGGTCGTCGGTCTTGAAATTTGTGGCGCCACAGATGATTCCGCGTTCGTCGGTTGGTTCTCCGTGGTCCCCCACCTCACCGTTGCCGGCACCGACGGCCACCCGGCAGTACCGGATCGGCTTCTTGAACTCGGTCAGCTCGGTGATCTGACGTACCCGTCCGACGACCAGCAAACCCTCGGTGGGCGGCGGTGTGTGGATTCCTTCGACTTCGTGGCCGATTCGGATCAGTGCCTCGGAGATCTGTTCCGCTGTGACGTCGGCCGGCAGACAGACATACGTATTGAGCCATTCCAGTGGCGCGCGCATTGGTTCAGACCTCCGTGGTGAAGACAGCGGTGAAGCGTGCGTCGCCTTCGATCAGGTCCCGCATATCGGGAATGGAATTGCGAAATTGCAGAGTCCGTTCAACACCCATACCGAAGGCGAAACCGGACCATTCGGCCGGGTCCAGTCCGGCCGCTGTCAGCACATTCGGATCGACCATGCCGCAGCCGCCCCATTCGACCCAGCCGGCACCGCCCTTCTTCTGCGGGAACCAGACGTCCAATTCCGCGCTGGGCTCGGTGAAAGGGAAGAAGTGTGGACGTAACCTGGTCACCGAATCCGGCCCGAACATTGCCTTGGCGTAGTGATCCAGGGTGCCCTTCAGATGCGCCATGGTCAGGTGTCGATCGATGGCCAGGCCTTCGATCTGATGAAAGACCGGAGTGTGCGTGGCGTCCAATTCGTCTGTGCGGTAGACCCGGCCGGGGCAGACGACATAGATCGGCGGCTTGCGTTCCAACATTGCACGCATCTGAACCGGCGAGGTGTGGGTGCGCAGGATCAGACCGGAGTCCTGATCGGCATCCTCGTCATCGGAACCGGACGAACTTGCCACATAGAACGTGTCCTGCATCGCCCGGGACGGGTGATCGGGCGGGAAATTGAGTGCATCGAAGTTGAAGAACTCGGCCTCCAGCTCTGGCCCCTGCGCGACTTCCCAACCCATCGCAATGAAGGTATCGGCAGTCTGCTGCATCATCAGCGAGATGGGGTGCCTGGCGCCGGTCGGTAACCGATCGAAGGGAAGCGTGACATCCACCTTCTCCTCGATCAACATCATGGCTTCGCGCTCTGCGGTGAGCCGCCCGAGCGCCCTGGCGTAATCGGCGTTTATCTGTACCAGCGCGGCGTTGATTGCCTTCCCGGCGACGGCCCGCTCATTTCCCGGGAGGCTTCCCAAGCTGCGCCTGGCCAGTAGTACCACCGAACGATCG
>JBBSUU010000164.1:0-6939 GCA_038234115.1 Mycobacteriales bacterium | reverse complement strand
CTCCTGGTCGAAGATGTGGATGTGGGTCGGATCGGTGACGGTGGCATGCACGGTGGAGCCGGCGTTGATCACCACGCGAGCCTCGGTGCGCGCGACCAAGCGCTCACCCTTCGGGTCGTGACCGTGCACGAAGGACTCGGCGCCGAGTTCTTCCACCACGTCCACGACGATCGGCAGCCCCCGCGAGGACAGGGTGAGATTCTCCGGGCGCACACCGAAGGTGACCTCCTTGAGGCCCTTGCTTTTGATGATGGCGAGCAGGTCCCGAGGCAGCGGAACGGTGGTGTCGCCCATCTGGACGCCCTCTTCGTCCACCGGCAATTTGGTCAGGTTCATCGACGGGGAACCGATGAAGGCCGCGACGAACGCGTTGGTCGGGCGGTCGTACAGCTTGCGCGGCGAATCGCACTGCTGCAGAACGCCACCGGGGGCGAGCACGGCAACGCGGTGTCCCATGGTC
The DNA here is from genome assembly GCA_038234115.1 of Mycobacteriales bacterium. Taxonomy (GTDB): domain Bacteria; phylum Actinomycetota; class Actinomycetes; order Mycobacteriales; family Nakamurellaceae; genus Nakamurella. The sequence continues at coordinate 6,479 of JBBSUU010000164.1, read as the reverse complement.
ATGGCCTCGACCTGATCGTGGGTGACGTAGACGGTAGTGGTGCCCAAGCGGGACTGCAGGGCGGCGATGTTGGCGCGGGTCTCGACGCGAAGCTTGGCGTCCAGGTTCGACAGTGGCTCGTCCATCAGGAACACGGACGGCTCGCGGACGATCGCGCGACCCATGGCAACGCGCTGACGCTGCCCACCGGAGAGGGCCTTGGGCTTACGGTCCAGGTACCGCTCCAGGTCGAGGAGGCCGGCTGCCTCTTTCACTTTGGCGGCAATTTCCGGCTTCGGCACGCCGCGCAGCTTGAGCGCGAAGCCCATGTTGTCGGCAACGGTCATATGCGGGTACAGCGCGTAAGACTGAAAAACCATCGCAATATCGCGGTTCTTCGGCGGGACGTTGGTGACGTCGCGGCCGCCGATGATGATCTTGCCCTCGTTGATGTCCTCGAGTCCGGCAAGCATTCGCAGGGCGGTGGACTTACCCGAACCGGACGGCCCGACCAGGACGAGGAATTCCCCATCGGCGATGTCGAGGCTGAGTTTGTCGACGGCGCGTACCGGCGGGGTACCCGGGTAGATGCGGGAGGCTTCTTCGTACTGAACGGTTGCCATCTGGAGGCTGCCTTTCTGAGTTCTCAATAGGTCGATTGGTCACGTCCTGGGCAACCCGGAGCGGTTGGAGAACGTTTTCCACGATGTCTCCCACTACGTTAGCGGGCCAAACCATCGTTGGGAAGTGTCGGACGGAAATCGCGGAAAACGATTTCCGCGTCAGTTCCGATGGGGGTCTTGACCGATCATGAAACGGCTGCGGTTACGGTCTGCTGATGGAACGAATGCCCCGACGTCGCCCACCAGCCACCTTGGCGTCCCTGGCGGCCGAACTCGGTATTTCCCGTACGACGGTTTCCAATGCCTACAACCGTCCGGATCAGCTTTCCCCACAACTACGCACCAGGGTGATGGAAGCCGCTCGCGCCCTGGGGTACCCGGGGCCGGACCCGGTGGCCCGATCCCTGCGTACCCGCAAAGCCGGTGCGATCGGCTTGCTGCTGGCCGAGAAATTGTCCTACGCCTTCCGGGATCCGGCGCTGGTTTCTTTTCTCGAGGGGCTGACATCTGAGTGTGACAAGGCGCGGATGGGGCTGCTGTTGATCCCGGCCGACCCCGACGCGGAAGATGTCGGTGCTGTCGCCGGTGCGGCCGTTGATGGCTTTGTCGCCTACGCCATGCCCGATGATGATCCGCACCTGGAAGCCGTGCTTGCTCGTCCGGTGCCGGCGGTGATCTGTGATCAGCCCGCTGCAGAAGGCGTCGACCTGGTCGGATGTGACGATCGGGCTGCGATGCGGGAGGTGGCTGATCACTTGACGGCACTGGGGCATCGACGAATCGGGGTCGTCTGCATGCGCCTGGGCCGGGCACACCGGGACGGCCCGGTTGATATCGAACGGCAAGAACGCGCGCACTATCACGTGCAGCGGTCACGGCTGGGCGGCTTGCGAGACGGCTTCGAGGCGGCGGGGGTCGCCTGGGATCGGATCCCGGTAGTGGAGCGATTCGAGAACTCGATCGAGTCCGGCGCCTCCGGCGCGGCAGAGGTGTTGGCGCTGGACCCTGGTATCACGGCGTTGATCGCGACCTCTGACATCCTGGCATTCGGCATCATGCAGGAGCTGGAACGGCGGCATCAGCGGGTCCCGCAGGACGTCGCCGTCACCGGCTTCGACGGTATCCGGGAAGCCGAGATCCGCGGCCTCACCACGGTGAGCCAGCCCTTCCTGGACAAGGGAAAGCAGGCCGGACTGTTGTTGCTGGAACCCAATCGTCGGTCGCAGTCTCGGACGGTGACACTTCCGACCACGTTCGTGAGTGGCACCACCACCGCAAAGCCTCGGACATGAGCACTGCTCTTGCCCAGACCGGGGTGTCGGGAATTGCCACCATGCTGATTGTGGCGGCAATTGCATTGATCCTTGGACTCGGAGCATTGTGGCTGGCACGTAAGCGATCCCGAGAGCACGAAGCCGATCGATCGGCAGAGCGCAACCCAGAGGCCTGATCGGGTTGTTGACTTCGCCTGGATGAAGGTTCGACCGGACAAGCCGACGAGGCCTTCGGGTCGAAGTTGAACCGCTGACTTCCGGTGTCGGCTCAGCCCGGTTCGTTCCGGCCGTCGGCGAACTCGGTAACTGCGGCAGTCTCGGCGGCCAGCCGATGGCTGGCCTGCTCCCGAACGATATGCAGCACCGTCAGCAGATCGGCCACCGCATCCGGATCGGCGATACGGGTCCGAGCGGTGGTGCTGCCCGGCCCTACTTTGACCCCCAGATCAGCCTCGGTCAACGTCGCAAAAGCGTGCTCATCGGTGACGTCATCTCCCACGAAAATCACCGCGGTTGTCCGGTACTGGCGACGCAGGGATTCCAATGCCCTCCCCTTGTCGGTGGAGATGACCGTCAACTCGATTACTTTCTTACCCCGAAGGACGTGTACCCCCGGCCAGGTGGCCGGTCCATCCTCGACGTTCTTTGTGACCACCACGGCATCCTGGGGGTCAGCGTTACGCAGATGGATGGCGACACCGGCTGGTTTCAGCTCTAGGGCGACACTGGGGAATTCGGCAGTGATCTGCTGCAGCACCCGACGCAATTCTGCGAGTCGGTTGGCCGCGGCCGGGGTGAGGATTTCAACTCCAGAGCCAACTGAGCCCTGTTGAACACCTTCGGCCCCATGGCTTCCCACCAAATGCAGGTCGGAGACATCACCGCCGAGCAGCGTCGGCAATTTGGCGATCGCGCGACCGGAGATGACCGCGACCTCGGTTGCCGGGAGTGCTGCCAATTTGTGCAGGGCGATCATCGCTTCGACCGTGGGGGTGGCCGCCGCCGGATCGTCCACGATCGGAGCCAGCGTTCCATCAAAATCAACCGCCACCAAAAGCCTTGGAGTGTCGACGATTTCCTCGATCGTCGCCAGTACCTCGCGAGGTAGCCTGGCCGAAGCTTCGGTCAGCAGGTCACGGCTGCCCTCCAGAGCCGACAAATAGCGCTCCGCCCAACGATCCACGTCGTGGACCAGAACCTGGCGACGCATGGTGCGCATTCGGCGGCGGGCCTCCGAATGGGGCATTTCCAACGCGGTGCGCAGCTTGTCCTTCACCCCGTCGGTGTCATACGGATTGACCATCAGGGCCGACTTGAGTTCGTGAGCGGCGCCGGTGAATTCTGACAGCAACAGCACGCCGCCACCATCGACCCGAGAGGCCACATACTCCTTTGCAACCAGATTCATCCCATCACGTAGCGGGGTCACCGTCATCACGTCGGCTACCGCGTAGAAGGCCGAAAGCTCCTCGCGGGGAAGGGATTGATGCAGGTAGTGCACGGCGGGAGCGCCGATTCGGCCATAGTTGCCATTGATCGCACCTACCTGGCGCTCGATCTCCTCGCGCATCTTGATGTAGGACTCCAACCGCTCCCGGCTGGGGGTGGCGATCTGCACCATTACCACGCCGTCGACGGATGGATCCTTGGCTTCCAGCAATTCGGCGAAGGCGCGCAATCGAACGTTGATGCCCTTGGTGTAATCCAGTCGGTCCACGCCGAGAATGATCTTGCGTGGATTTCCGAGTTCGGCGCGCAACTTCGCGGCCTGCTCATGTATTTTCGGCGTCGATGCCAACGTCGACAAGCCGGTGGAGTCGATGGAGATCGGGAACGAGTCGACTTTGACGGTACGGCCCTGATAGCGCAGGTGATGGCCCTTGCCCTCGGCGTCTGCCATGTTTCTGGCCAACCGGACGAAATTCCGTGCCCCGCCGGGGAGTTGAAAGCCGACCAGGTCGGCGCCCAGCAGACCGGCAACGATCTGCCGACGCCAGGGCAGCCTGGCGAAGAGTTCTGACGGCGGGAACGGGATGTGCAGGAAGAACCCGATGCGCACATCCGGGCGCAGCTCCCGCAGCATCGCCGGCACAAGTTGCAGTTGGTAGTCGTGTACCCAGACCGTCGCCCCTGGGGCGGCCACCTTGGCCGCCGATTCGGCGAAGCGCTGGTTGACGACCACGTATGTCTCCCACCAGTTTCGGTGGAACTCCGATTCGTTGACCGCGTCGTGATAAAGCGGCCACAGCGTCGCGTTGGAGAACCCCTCGTAGTAGCAGGCGATTTCGTCCTCGGATAGCGAGATGGGGTACAGCGTCAGTCCGTCGGTACGAATCGGTTCCAGTTGCAGATCCGGCGCGCCGGTCCAACCGATCCAGGCGCCCTGTCGACGGCTCAGAATTGGCTCCAGGGCGGTAACGAGGCCGCCGGGGGATTGCTTGGTCTTGGTGCTACCGTCCGGCATCTTCTCGAAATCAAAGGGCAGCCGATTGGCCACCACCACCATGGCGGCCTCGCCGTAACCGGCAGGCCGGTCTGCCGCCGGATGATCTGCCGCCGGTTGTTCTGCTATCAGGCCCTCGGCCAATTCGTTTCGATCGTCGCTGTTCACGCCCCCAAGCCTACTTCGACGCAGCTCAGTGCCCGAACGGGTCCTCATCGACGCCAGGCATCCAGGATCCGCCCGGTTCCGTCCAGCCATTTGCCTTGACCATCTTCTTCGCGGCTCTGGCATGCCGGCCGATCAACCGGTCGATATACAGGAATCCGTTCAGATGGTCAGTTTCGTGTTGGAGGCAGCGTGCGAAGTAACCGGTGCCCTCGATCTCGATCGGGTTGTTGTCGACGTCCACCCCCGTCACCTTGGACCACCCGGCCCGGCCGGTCGGATAGTTCTCCCCGGGTACGGACAGGCAACCCTCCCAATCATCATCCGGGTCGGGCATCGTCTCCGGGATTATCGATGTTTGGATCGACGGGTTGATGACATAACCGCGGTGTCGAACACCTTCGTCATCCGGGCAGTCATAGATGAAAACTTGGCGGTCGTCTCCCACCTGGTTGGCGGCCAGGCCGGCGCCATGGGCGGCGGTGTTGGTCTGGAAGAGATCCTCGACGAACTGCTTGAGTTCATCGTCGAAAATCGTGACGGGGATGGTTGGCCGGTGCAGTACAGGCTCGCCGCAGATAACGATGGGGCGGATGGTCATCGGCAAATCCTATCGGCCGGCTGCGGCTGCTTCGGCCAACTCGGTTTCCTCGCCGAGGAAGTCCACCAACAGTGCCGAGACTTGCGCCGGCGCCTCTTGGGTGAGCCAGTGACCGACATCGTCGAGCCGTTCGAAACGGAATCCGGCCGGACAGAATTTGGCCGAATCTCGCATCTGTGCCTCGCCGAGGAAATCATCCGCGCTGGACCAGACCCCCATCGTCGGGCAGTGGATTTTCGGCCCGTTGACGGCCTCGGTGCGAGCGAGAAATGCAGGATTGATATTGGCCCGGTACCAGTTCAGGCCGGCAATGAGCGCTCCCGGCCGGGAAAGATCGCGGATCTGCCGCTCGCAATCCGCGTTGGTCCGGCCGGGCTCCAGACCCCAGGCCCACTTGCGAAAAAAGGCCCAGTCATCGGCCGGCAGTGCCTTCTCGGCCACCCCTTCAAAGAGGAACCAGAGCATGTACCAGGACAGTTGTTGCTGCTGAAAACCACCGTCCGCGCCGCCGTGGCCCACTGACAGCACCGCCAGCCGATCGACTCGCCCCGGGTGGGCGATGGCGAACTGCCAGGCCAGGCCGGCGCCCCAATCGTGACCGACCACGGCGGCGGTGGGAACATCGAAGTGATCCAGGATGGCCGCAACATCGCCGACCAGCAGTGGCATCCGATAGGCAGCCACATCCGAGGGTCGGTCGGATTCTCCGAAGCCACGCAGATCGGGTGCCAGCACCCGGAAGCCGGCCGCTGCCAGGGCGCCGATCTGGTGCTGAAAAACCAGGTGGGAGTCGGGGAAACCATGCAACAGGATGACCGGTCGGCCGGATCCGGCAGATCGCACCCGTAACCGGATTCCGTTGACGAGAACATCTGTGGCCGCGGGGTCCGGCCCGTCGATGAGATTACGCGCCGAATCATCCTTCATCGCCTGAATGTAGAACGGATTGCTTGCACCACGAACACGAGGCCGTGGCTATCGCGAATCTTGTGTAAAGTTCTTCCAACATAGGTAAGGCTAAGCTTTGTCATCAAGTACGGTAGGGATCGGGGGTAGCGTGCTCACAACATTTGTGATTGGCCTCCGGGAGGGTCTCGAAGCAGCTCTCATCGTCGGCATCATTGCCGCTTTCCTCAAACGCAACGCCCCTGCGGGGACACTGAAGTACCTGTGGGCGGGTGTCGGTTCGGCCGTCGCGATCTGCTTGGCCGGCGGCATCACCCTCAGCCTGGTAAGCGCTCATCTGCCGCAGCGCCAGCAGGAGATGCTCGAATGCGTCATCGCCGCGGTCGCCGTACTGATGATCACTTACATGATCCTATGGATGAATTCACACTCCAAGGGTCTGAAGGGCGAACTCGAATCGGCGGCTGCCGGCGCGCTCGCGCGGGGAT